>JBOFRK010000065.1:0-10696 GCA_051650945.1 Alphaproteobacteria bacterium | reverse complement strand
CTCCACACTTTGAGGCAAAAAATGACATGGGCATGTCTCGTGGTTGAAGTGCTTTCCACCCAAGCAAGGGTCACGTAAGGGTAGGGGATATCAGGTGGGGCAACTGTAAAAATGCCTGAAATTTTTTCTGCAATTGCTTTGTCCTTAAGCAAAAGTGCTCGCAGCTGTTTGATGAATCCATAATCCTGCATCAGGTTTCACCTCCACTTTGGCGTGCAACCGTTTGAACCGATAGATAGGTTCGTTTGTCGTCCACGTCATGCAGAGCATTTATGGGAAGTAAGTTTCGCGTTCCCCATTTTATCCAAGCCAGGGGCATCCCTTGGTGGGGTCGAAGTTCCAACGCCCGAACAATCACCTCATAGCGCTCTCCTTTGAACAAAATGGGGTTGTGTCCCGCGTTCAAAGATGATTGAGAAGTTGGTTCAACCGTGGGGGGCGCCATAGGCGTGACAGATCCCCACAGAGGAACTTCCAGGGGAGGCTCAAAATGCCATCCGCCTTCTCCGTCTGGCTTTCGCACTCGAAAGCAGAACACAAGCCGGTGGCGCAGGCTATTCAGGTAAGATGCCATGGGATCTGCCTCTCTTTAAGCCAAATGATATTCTTTATGGTATTGAATCCAAGGCTTAATGGCAGCAGACAAGGATAATTTTGGCTCTGCGTTGTCTCTGTTTTCATAAAGATAAGCAATGGCTGTTAAAATCGCATTGCGAATCGCCTCTGGAATATCTTCTGGGTTTTCCCCAAAGCCTGCTTCATAGGTCACGGTTGCTTTTGTGCTGGACCTTTTAAACAAGGGAAGCTCTAAAGCAATAAAACCTTTTGCCATGTTCAGGTTATATTGCTCAGCTCCTAAAACTTTTCCCTTCACTTTAACCTCTGTAACATTGTGAACGGGCCCATAAGGCAAGAAAAACTGTTGATTGGCATGGGTATATTGGCATTTCTGCCGAAGGAGGCTTTTCCCCGTTGACTCCTGAATCCACTCAGAAGCTGTTTTAATCAAGTGCTCAACCAACGCATCCTCTTCCTCGTGTTGGATGCGCAAATAGGTTTTAGCCATTTCCATAGAAACAGGCAGTTTTTTTGCTTTTTCAAGAATTTGAAAGGTCATGGTTGAGAAGCCTCCTTCGGGTTGATTTGGTTATAGAGCGTTTTCGATGCTTCCCAGAGAATCTCCACCTTCTAAAGGCGCATATCCAAGGGCGTGGCGTTTTTCATTGAGAGTCAAGAAATCAGCATTATTAACTTTCTCCCAGGTGGCTTCCCGACGCAGCGCCAAGGCTGGGATAGAATCTGGGTCATAGCTTAGGCGCAAATTTTTCCCAAATTTAGGGGTCAGCCACAGGTTTAAATGATCCAGCACCATATCCAAAAGTGGCAAAATTGTATCTTCCCACAGGTGGAAGCGTGCTTCTCGATAGTTTGAGAAGGTGGCTTCTCCAGGAACCCCCACCAGCATAGGCGGCACGCCAAAGGCTTGGGCAATGTCTCTTGCCGCAAGGCTCTTGCCGCCGATAAAGTCCATATCTTTCGGGGAAAGCCCCATCTCTTTCCACTCAAAATCGCCTTCGAGAATCATCATCTTTCCGGCGTTTTCAGATCCTTCATAAATGCCGCTCAAGTCTTCCCGAATTTGGGTGCGTTGGGCATCTGTCAAGGTATGTCCCGCGGCGTCGGGTCTCACCATCAAGGCACCTGAAGGTCTGCCGCCATTTTGGAGCAGCGCTAAATTGTGCCCCGCCACGGTGTTGTGCAAATCCACAGATTTAAGGGCAGCCTCCAGGGGGCTCATTCCATACCAATCATTGAGGGGGTTGAAAAATTTGAAATGCACCAAGGGCACGTCTCCGGTGGACCAATTAACGGGAATTTCACGTTTTTGACCATTCACGCTGTATTCATAGGCGCTTGGGAAGCCATCGGCACCGGGGACCACCCGCACGCGGTCTGAACGCAAAACGTAAAGCTCAACGGGGGCCTGCTTCGAATTCCCGGAAACAGACTCAATATAGGCATTTCCAGAAAGCAACAGCGCAGAAACCAATGATTCCATAAACAGGCTGCCACCTTGGAGGGGATTTGGTTTTTGGAGCAATTCCAAAAGCGGGTGGGTGTCCACTTCTTCATCGCCTTGGTAGAGAAGCCACGGAACGCTCGCCAAGCTTTTCGCAATAAGGCTGACGGATCGGTAAACAATCACATTTTTGCGATAGCCTGCATCGGTCAACGCATCATAAGCAAGAGGTGTCCAAACTGGCTTCCCGACAGATTGATAAGCAATCAGCGGCGCTAACCGGCTTGCTTTTTTTTCCAGGGTCGGGGTCATGCTTTTTTTTGAAAAAAAAGATGAGATAAAAGAGGAAAAACGTGTTGGCATGGTAAAGCTCCTTCTTGAAGGCTGGTGGAGTTGATTGGATAAATCTGGGGTGTTAAATCCTAAACAAGCTCTATGTATTTTAACCATTTGGCACAAAACTTGATTGGCGCAACCTATTGAAATAAATTATTTTTTTATTTTTTTTGGTAAAAAAGGGGTTTGTAGATCACCATCTATTTTTTGTAATAGGAAACTAAAGCACCTATGGCCATTTAACGATGGTGGAAGCATTTTAGTTTATTACAGACGCGAGGTTTTGCTAAATCTCCGGTAATGAGCAGAACAAGCAACGCATGCACATCAAGATCACAAAAGATCAGTTATGTATTGTTGGCTTTAGGTGCAACCGGCTTTTTATCCTCTTGTTAGGGGGTGCATGTCGTGATAACCCAATTCCATAGGGCTTTTTTTTAGCACCCGGTGGCAAAATTAAAATGCCTCAGTTGAAGGCAGAATTTTTAACCCTAAAAAAACACTTTTCGTTCAGTTCGTTGTTTTTTAAAGTTTTTTACGACTGTATATTATTGATAACACAAAAAAGATCAAAACGTCAACATTTTTACCAATTTTTAATAAAAAACTTCAGCTTCTCCATCCCAGGGGCGTAATTATCTCGTTAAGATTACGGAATCCCCTCTCAGTTGAATTCGCTTAAGACGTTTTTTAAAAAATAGGGAAACCGCCACGGTCTTTTAACAACTAAATCGAACCGCACAACGTCTGTCGCCCATTTTGGAAAAGAAGCGGCCACAAATGATGCTGATCGAAGCAATCGAGCACGTTGTCGAAAACGAAGTGCTTCAATGCCTTCCCCTAAACTTGCTCTAGCCTTCACTTCAACCAAGAGAAGCATCCCTTTTTTTCCGGCAATTAAGTCAACTTCTCCAGCTGGCGTTCGAAAACGGTGCGCCAAAATGCAATATCCTTTTAAGATTAAAATCCAGCGAACCCAATTTTCTGCAGATAGCCCCTTATAATAGCTTTTTTGTAGTTTATTCTTTCGGCGTTGGAGCCATTTTGAGAAAAATAAATTCAAAAAATTCAGCATGCTAAACACCTTATTTCCTTCAACTCGTTCAGGGTTGAATTTTTTACCTTCTGTTCTGTAGCAGAGGCATTTGTTTATATCTTCAGCGTGTTTAAGCAACTTTTTTTGAAGCGTGTATGTCATCATCTTCAAAAAATTGATGCGTCTCCTCTTCGAGAGAATGTTTATCCAATTTTTCAAAAAACAAGACACCCCAAAAATAGACAAGCGTTACGGGAAGCATCACAATAACCAAGCCAAAATGTCCCATAAATTCCGTAAGATAAACCATTCCAAAAGACATGATTACATACATGAGGGCCCGGGCTAAAGCATAGGTAAAACTAACGGAAAAAATGCGTTTTAAGACAGGGAAGTGCTTGTAAAAAATAGCATCTCCAGGGGTTCCGCCCGGTCCGAATACGAGCACAACTGTTTGAATAGCCAGCAAGTGCCAGGGAGCCGACATCTGTTCGAGTAAAAACGGCAAAGTAAGCAAAAAAGGCACAAAAATGAACCAAGCAAATTTTACAATCTTTAGTGGATAGATTTTATAGCTGAGCTGAGCAAAGACAATATTTCCGATAACAGCTGTGATAGAAGCAAAAAAATTGTGCTGAATCACTTGATCTGCCGTGTATCCAAAAGAAGATTGCAGAACGTTTGAGGCATATACATAAGCAAAGTAAATACAAGGAGGCCACGCGCAAAAAATAAGAAAGAGGGAAAGCCCCGTTTTTTTGTTGATTTCTTCTGGGATTGCTGAAACTTCTTGAGTTTTTTTGGCCTCTATAAATTCTGGGGTTTCACGAAGGCGCGTTCTCGCAACAGAACCAAAAAGTGCAATGCTCACACCAATCCAAAAAACAACTCGCCAGTTCGCTGAATAGGTTGTGACAAAAGCTGCTGCGGCAAGGGCCATCATGGAACCAACTGTAGAAGAAACAGCGATCCAAGCGACAAGGGGGTATCGAACAGGCGGCTTTGAAATTTCTGTTAAGTAAATTTCGGCTGTTATGATTTCACCCAGAGACGATATCCCTTGAATCATGCGGCAGAGAGTTACCCCTAGAGCTGCAGCAACGCCAATCTCAGCATAGGTAGGCAAAGTTGCCATGATAACGCAGGAAACTCCCATCATAAGGCTTGTTAAAATAACTGTGTGTTTTCTGCCGAAACGATCTCCGATATAACCGAAAAGCAAGGCTCCAAAAGGCCTGAATAAAAAAGTAGAACAAAATGCAAAAGCCGAAAGCAAAGATGCGGTGAATGGGTCCGTTTTTGGAAAAAAAAGTTCGTTCAATAAAACTGCCATATGAACGTACAGCATCAGGTCAAAATATTCTAAAACTGTTCCAATTTGCAACAGCCCCACAGCTTCTTTTTGCTGACGTGTCAGAGAAGAAAAAAGAGACATTTGTGCCTAGCCCTTTAAAATCATTTTTTTACTGATATGAAATTTATTTTTTTCATTAGATCTTAAAATCTTAAATAACATAAGAAATCTTTTTTTTACAAGCAATTTTTTTAAAATTTTTAAAATTGATATTTAACTCAAAATTCTCTGCATGTTTTTTATTACATTTCCGATGAGGAATCTGAAATAAAAGGATCTTCTTCAGACCCTTCTTCGCTTTCTTCACTTTCTTCATTTTTTTCACTATCTGAATGAGAGCTCAACGAAAGAGAACCAAACATTTCCGAAAGCCCAAAATCCTCCTCGGGGACTTCAAAATACTTATTCAACAAGTCAAGCAGATAGGTTTGCTCATTGCTTTCAGAAAAATTCTGCATATAGGTTTGCCTATATTTTTCACAAAGTTGCTCAAAAGCTCTTTCTCGTGTTGCTTTATCCCCTGAGTACAAGTGATACGCTTTGCCTTTTATCCAAAAATCACGCAGGCGAATTGCATCTTCCGAAATTAACTCATTTGCCATCGCAAGCCCCAGGCCAACCGGCAAATCATGAAATTCATCGAGTCCACCTAAAAGATCTTCATCACCTTCTCGACACTTATCTTTAGCATGTCTTCTCGAAATTTCTGTGAGCAATAAAAGTTTGACGTCGGGCGCATCTAGATTAATTCCATTAGCGTTATCATAGCGTATTGGCGAAGTAGAAAACTCACCATTTGGTATAAGACATAAATTCCCTGGCTGTTTGGTATAAGGGCTTCCATCATAATTGAGAGAGATTTTAAATTTTAGGCCTCCGTAGGAAATTTTTTCAGGACTTGGATCTCCACTTCCGTCCTTATTGAAGGAAGTTTTGTAAATTTTATTAGGAGTTTTGGAAAGTGGTTGAATTTTAACTGTTTTTTTACTTTTTGAGTCAGGCGTCCTTGGAAGTTTTGAAAGATTCTTTGCTTGCTCGCTCGTTTTGAGTCGCGCTTCATGCTTTTTTTCCTGAACGAGATCAAGGTGTTTTACAATTTCCCATTTTTTCATATCGGAAAAATCAATCTCTTCCGAAGGCCCGACCTTAACTTGAGGATTAAGAATTTTTTGGACAGCTTTTTTAGCGCCCTTTTTTGCGGTTGCACTCAATCTTAGGCCGCTCCAAAATTCTTGCTCTAATTTCACAAGATAGTCTGGGATAACTCCCCAGGCATCATAAATCATGAAGCAAGCGATGAAACAGCTTTGTTTAAAAATGAAACGCAAAAATCTAACTCCTATTTTTTTAACAAAAAGTCATATAAATTTTTTGTTTTGTCAATTGTAATAATGCAATTTATAGCAGCTCTCTCCAGAAGCCCTGATCCGTGATATGAGGCTTGACAAAACATCCTAAAATCAGGTTAAGCTTGGGGCAAGAACGGTGGAATGCGCTACCTAGGTAATATGAGAGACCCATGCTAGACCTAAAATGGATTCGGGAAAACCCAGCTTTATTAGACGTGGCTTTGCAAAACCGGAATTATCAGCCTGTTTCAGAAGGAATTTTGTCTTTAGACCAAAAGCACCGGAACCTTCTTACAGAAATTCAAAAATTTCAGGCTCAGCGTAACGTCCTCGCAAAATCCATTGCAGAAGCCAAAAAGCAGCAGCTTTCGGCTGTACACCTGATGGATGAATCTTCCGAAATTCGGGATCAACTGGTTTCCCTTGAAACGGAAGAGGCTGATGTTTCTGCCGCCCTCAAAGCACTTCTAGAAACCCTTCCGAACATGCCATCTTCGGATGTGCCGGTGGGGAAAAATGAAAACAGCAATGTGGACGTGCGGACATGGGGGCAGGTTCCCCATTTTTCTTTTACACCAATTTCCCACGAAATTTTGGGTGAGCGTTTGGGAGGGATGGATTTTGAACAGGCGTCTCAAATCTCAGGGGCTCGCTTTTGTTTACTGAAAGGGCAGCTGGCTTTGTTGGAACGGGCGCTTGCTTCTTTTATGCTAGACACCCATACTCAAGAGTTTGGGTATGAGGAGATATCTCCTCCCTATGTGGTGAGGGAAGAGGCCGTGTATGGCGTTGGTCAGCTCCCCAAATTTGCGGCGGATCTTTTTGCGACGACAGATCGGCGTTGGCTGATTTCAACGGGAG
This sequence comes from Alphaproteobacteria bacterium, assembly GCA_051650945.1. Classification (GTDB taxonomy): domain Bacteria; phylum Pseudomonadota; class Alphaproteobacteria; order Holosporales; family JBOFFI01; genus JBOFFI01. Next base: position 3,740 of record JBOFRK010000065.1, on the reverse strand, counting down.
AAGTTTCTTTAACTAATTTAGTTAGGGAAAAAATTTTAGATGGCGCGGAGCTCCCCCTTCGGTATGTCGCCTATACGCCCTGTTTCCGGTCTGAGGCGGGGGCCGCAGGCAAAGACACCAAGGGAATGATTCGTCTCCATCAATTTTCTAAGGTTGAGCTGGTCCATGTGTGCACGCCAGAATCATCTGAGCAAGAGCACGCCTTTTTGTTGAAAGCTGCAGAAACCATTTTGCAGAAGCTAGAGCTTCCCTATCGGGTGATGCTTTTATGCACAGGTGATATGGGCTTTCAATCCCAAAAAACCTATGATCTTGAGGTTTGGTTGCCTTCCCAAGGGACGTACCGAGAGATTTCAAGCTGCTCCAATTGCGGTGATTTTCAGGCAAGGCGGATGAAGGCGCGCTTCAGGCGGTCTGGAGAAAAGCCTTTGTATGAGGTTCATACGTTGAATGGCTCAGGGTTGGCAGTGGGGCGAACGTTGGTGGCCGTATTAGAAAATTATCAGCAGGCAGATGGGTCAATTTTGGTCCCAAAGGTTCTGCAACCTTATATGCGGGGACAAGAAAGGATTGCTAAAAGATGAAAATTTTAAAGGGCTTGAGGGCTATTTTTTTTCTGGGCATCGTTTGTTTATTGGCTTCTTGCGGGGGAGAGAATTATCCCCAGACTGCTCCCATCATTTTAGGGCCTCATCAAGTTTTGGTTGGCCCAGGTGACACGGTTTACCGAATTGCCTACCAGCATGGTGTGTCAACCCGGGCTTTAATTGAAGTAAACCGTTTGATACCCCCTTATATCTTAAGTCAAGGCCAGATTTTGATGCTTCCAGACCCATTGGGAGATCCGGAACCTGTGAAGGGGAAAGAACAGGATGAAACGGGAAGCGTCAAAGACTCAACCGAAGAAGATATGGATAGTTTGAAGCCACTTCCTCTAACGGCCATTCCCCATGAATCTGAACCAGGGGATCATCCGCGTGATGGCCTGAAAAATTTGGGTGAAAGGCCTGCTCTCCGCCAAGAGCATGTATTGCCACAAATGGATGAAAAAGGCAGTAAAATTTCTAAGCCGCAAACAAGTCTTGGGGAAGAAAAAGCACCTATATCCAAAGGACCTTCGGAGCCACCTTCTTTGGGAGATGGAAAATTTTCTTGGCCTGTGGAAGGTAGTGTGATTGGAAAATTTGGTAGGGGGGCCGGCAAAGGGGGGCAAGATGGGATCCGGATTGCTGCGTCAGAGGGCACTTCGGTTAAAGCCATTCAAGCCGGAAAGGTGATTTATGTGGGGGATGAGATTCGAAATCTTGGAAATTTGGTGTTGGTGCAGCATAAAGGTGGATGGATCAGCGCCTATGGTCACCTAGGGAAGGCAAGGGTTGCCGTGGGAGATACGATTAATTATGGCCAATCTATCGGCTCAGTTGGAAAAACAGGCACGGTTAAAGAGCCCCAGCTTTACTTTGAATTGAGAAAAAACAAAAAACCAGTTGATCCGTTGGGCCATCTTAGGTCATAAAGGGGTGTTGTTGAACAGGCTTTACCTGTAGGTGTGGCTTATGTTGATAAAAAAAGGATAATGTTGTGATGATTAGTCAGGCTTTTGCTCAAGGATCTTCCCTGTTTGGTGGGTTAGAATCTCTTTCTTCTTTCTTGCCTCTCGTTTTGATTTTTGTGGTGTTTTATTTTTTTCTGATTCGTCCCCAGCAAAAAAAAGCGCAGCAGCACCGGGAGATGATCGGAGCCCTCAGAAGAGGGGATCGCATTGTCACCAACGGTGGGTTGGTTGGCACGGTGGTGCGTGTGGTTGATGAGCGTGAAGTTGAGCTTGAGGTTGCCCCAGGAGTTCAGGTTCGTGTCATTCGTGGCATGGTGGCAGATGTGATGGCGAAGACCCAACCCCAGCAGTCTAAAATGGTGGAAGGGTCTTCTGGAAAGGGAGAGGCTAGCGCTAAAAAAGGTGGGGCTCTTGAACAAGCAGGTGGGGCCGGCGTTGTTTCCGGGGATGTTAAAGATGCGAAGAAAGCAGCACCTAAGCCTCCGGCAAAAAATTTAAAAAAAACCACAAAATCTAAATAGCTTTTTTAGTGGACGAGGTTTGAGGCAGGTTTTCCCATGTTACAAATTCCTTTTTGGAAGCGTTTTCTGATTTTGAGTGTTGCCTTTTTAGGTGTTCTTCTTGCCCTGCCAAACTTTTTTTCAGAAAAGCAGTTGGAATTCTTGCCAAGCTGGATGCGCCAGCGGGTTGTTTTGGGCCTTGACCTCCAAGGTGGTTCTCACCTTTTACTGGAGGTTCAAGGGGATGCTCTGATGGAAGAGCAATATGGCTTCATCTTGGATGGCCTCCGCAAGCATATGCGCTCTGAACGGGTTGGTTATTTGAACCTGAAGTCTGCCTCCAAAGGTGTTTTTTTTCGCTTGCGGCGCGGGGAAGACGTTTCAAAATTACAGAATTTATTAAAAAAAATAGACCCAGAGCTTTCTTTCTCACAGCAGGATGGCATGGTTCACGTGGCTTATGATGCTGCGGCTGAAAAGGCTCTGCTTAAGCGGGCGGTGGATAAATCTATCGAGACCATCCGTTTTCGTATTGATGAACGGGGAACAAAAGAGCCTTTGATTCAGCCCCAAGGAGATCGCCGAATTGTTCTGCAACTGCCAGGAGAATCTGACCCTGCTCGTGTGAAGCAATTAATTGGGAAAACAGCAAAACTTTCGTTTCAGCTGGTGGAGGGGGTTATCTCTGCTTCTCAGGTTGCCTCTACCCCTGTTCCTGCGGACCGGGAACTGCTGCCAGAATCTGACCAAGGTCGTGGCCGTGGAGGGAATGAAAAAATATACTATCTTGTTCGCAAAGAGCGTTTGGTAACCGGAGATATGTTGGTGGATGCTCAGCCTTCCATTGACCCAGAGCGGCACCGACCAGAGGTTCAGTTTCGTTTTAATTCCCAGGGTGCAAAACGCTTTGGGGATGCAACCCGGGAAAATGTGGGGCGTTTGTTCGCCATTGTGTTAGATCAGCAGGTGATCAGTGCACCAGAGATTTCCCAGCCCATCTTGGGGGGGGCAGGTGTTATTCACGGCAGCTTTTCAACCCAGGAGGCCCAAGACCTTGCGTTGCTGATGCGTTCAGGCTCTCTGCCAGCTCCTTTAAGCTTTTTGGAGGAGCGAGCCGTTGGGCCAGGGCTTGGAGCTGACTCTATCCGTGCAGGCACAGTTGCGACCCTCGTCGCCATTGTGTTTGTGGCTCTTTTTATGCTGGTGGTATATGCGTGGTTTGGCATTTTTGCAGATTTAGCACTGATTTTTAACATGTTTCTGTTGTTTTCAGTGTTGTCTCTTTTAGGGGCCACCCTAACCCTCCCAGGGATCGCAGGCATTGCCCTAACCATAGGGATGGCGGTGGATGCAAATGTCTTAATCAATGAGCGTATCAAAGAAGAACTGCGCTTAGGGCGCAAGTTGATCAGCGCTATTGATGCGGGGTATCAGAGAGCCCTTGGGACAATCATCGATTCTAACGTAACAACCTTGATTGGGGCGGGGCTTTTGTATATCTTCGGTACAGGACCTGTGCGTGGGTTTGCGGTGACACTGTCTTTCGGTGTTATCATTTCGATGTTTACAGCGGTTTCTTTGAGCCGGGTTTTTATCGTGTATTGGTTAGAATGGTTTCGTCCGAAAAAGCTTTGGCTTTGAATTTGCAATAACGACGAAGGGGTCGTTTTTTTATCTGGTTTTTG
>JBOFRK010000064.1:0-14309 GCA_051650945.1 Alphaproteobacteria bacterium | reverse complement strand
CGTCTTCTTGGAATGCTGAAGCGCCGCCGCCTGCGGGCTTAAAGCCATCCCCAGAAAAGTCTCCGTCCGCTCCCTCACCACTTCTGCTGTCCAGAATGGTGAGTTCCCCACGGTAACGGGATAAAACAACCTCTGTCGTATATTTTTCCTGGCCGGTGCTGTCTGTCCACTTACGGGTTTGAAGCTGCCCTTCAATAAACAGGCGAGAGCCTTTTTTCAAAAATCTCTCCGCAACATCCGCCAAGCGCTCGTTGAAAATAACTACCCGGTGCCACTCTGTGCGATCTTTACGCTCACCGCTTGCTTTGTCCCGCCACTGCTCTGAAGTTGCAACGGAAAGCTGCACAATCTTAGTTCCATCTTGTGAATGCCGCACCTCAGGGTCTCTGCCCAAGTTACCAATGAGCATGACCTTGTTTACACTTCCCGCCATATATATTTCTTCCCTTAAAAGTTTTATGAAAAACAATTGATTTCAATACTTGCCTTACAAAGACCTTATAAAAGATTTTTATAGGAAAAGCAAAAAGAAAGATTTTTCACGCCATGGGAACAAAACGAAGGGGAGACGGTTTTAAAAACCGCCACCCTTTTAAGTTATGGTTTCGTTTTGCCTACAGCTTGACCTCAATAGGCTCACCTTTAACATTTTTAAGGTTCTGGAAGCCTTGTTTTGCAGCGTCTGTTAAGTCATTTATTTGCAAATCCAAATGCTTGAGGTAGGTTTTTGGCAAGGCATTTACTAAGTTAGGAGCCATCGCATCGTCTATTCCGAGAACATCTAAATCAAGCTCAACCAACTTTGGCATTTTTGATAGTTCTTCGATAAGAGATGGGATCTCACGCTTTATGGATTTTAAATTAATAAGATTATTGTTTGAGCCCAGATCAAGTTTTTCAAGATTTGGCAAACTTGGGAATGCCGCCATGAGCGCACGAAGGCCTTCAGGGCCAATATCATTACCAGCTAACTTAAGCGTTTTGAGAGAAGCAGGAAGTTTGGGTGCTAAAATCTTTAACCCTTCATCTGCAATACGTCGATTATTCAAATCAAGATTTTCTAAACCAGATGGAAGACTATCTGCCAGGGCTTTGACAACTGTTTCATCAAATACAATTCCCCGAGAACCATTTTTTAAATCGAGGGTTTTGAGGTCTGTCATTCTTGGCAAAAGATCAAGAAGTCTTGTTAATATGGCATGATTATCTTCCTTATTTAATCTATTTATATCATCCCCCAGCGTAACCACCACCCAATTTTTAAACTGATCTAAATTTTTAAAAAAAGGCGAATCTGCCGGTATACGATTTCTCAGATTAATGCGTATTGCAAAAGCGATCACTTTATCATAAAGCGCTTTGCTGCTGGCTTTCAAAGCTTGTTTATCTTGAGTGGAAAGAGATTTCAAAATCTCGCCAATAATGTCTGAGGTTTGTTTTTCAAGCTCACTTAGCGGGCGCTGGGCTCTTTTTTCACCCGTGGTTTCTAGGGCAAGGTTGTCCTTTTCCCCAACAGCAAAAACCGCCGTTGCCCACGCCAGGGTTGAAACAAAGCAAGCCACAGTTTTGATGGATTTTAAGGGCTGGGGTGTTTGTTTTAACATGACCAATTTTCCTTTTTTCCTTTAAAAATCAATAAATTAATTTTAGCGGGCAAAATATTAATAAAAAGTCAATTGTTGGCAAATTCATGTTGGTTAAAACTAAAAGATCCCCAACACCAGCTTGACAAAAGGGTTGGGTCGCTGCATCTTTTACCAAAATGTAATTTTGTGTATGTGCTTTGACGAAAGAGGCCGGACTTGAAGATTTTCGCAGGAAATAGCCACCCTATCCTGGCCAAGCAAGTCTGTGAATTTTTGGGCATTGAATTGAGCCTTGCAACGGTTAAATGCTTTGAAGATCAAGAAGTCTTCGTTGAGATTTTTGAAAGCATCCGGGGCGAAGATGTTTTCGTCATTCAATCTACCTCCCACCCGGCCAATGACCATTTGATGGAGCTGTTGGTTCTTTTAGACACCCTCAAGCGCGGTTCTGCTAAACGCATCACAGCCTGCATTCCCTATTTTGGCTATGCTCGCCAAGACCGAAAAACGGGGCCACGAACGCCCATTTCCGCCAAGCTTGTGGCGAATCTGCTGCATGTTGCGGGAGCCCACCGGGTTTTGACCCTTGACCTCCACGCGGGCCAAATTCAAGGCTTTTTTGATATCCCCGTTGATAACCTGTTTGTAACGCCGCTGTTTACCCGAGACATTTTGGCTCAATTCCCAGGCAAGATGCCTTTGATTGTCTCACCAGATGTGGGCGGGGTGGTTCGCGCGCGGGCCCTGGCTAAGCGCTTGGAGGCAGACCTTGCAATTGTCGATAAGCGCAGGGAAAAACCGGGAGTCAGTGAAGTGATGAACATCATCGGCGATGTGCGGGGAAAGATTTGTATTTTGGTGGATGATATTGTGGATTCTGCCGGAACCCTTTGTAATGCAGCCGATGCCCTCCAAGAAGCTGGGGCTGAAGCTGTGTATGGTTATGTGACCCACGGGGTTTTATCTGGAAAGGCTTTGGAGCGGGTTAAAACATCTGCCCTTAAAAGCTTGGTGGTCACTGAAAGCATCGCCGCCCGAGAAGCCATGACAGATCACCCTAAAATTCGGTTTCTCTCCCTGGCTCCGTTGCTGGCAGAATCGATTCGCCGCATCTCCCAAGAACAATCCATCACCAGCTTGTTTGATTAACGTTTTGAGAAAAGAAAGAGAGAGATGGCACAAACCATTTTAATTTTAGGGGCCAATGGGTTTATTGGCAGCCATCTGATTGAAGCTATTTTTGAAAAGCGGCCAACCTGGGAAGTTTGGGGGTTAGACCTTTCAGATTTCAACCTTCAAACCTGCCTTCAAAACCCTCGATTTCACTTTCAAAAAGGAGACATGCTCCAAGAAAAAGCTTGGCTTCAAAAAGCGATGGAGGCTTGCGATGTCGTGCTTCCCCTTGCAGCCATTGCTAACCCTGCGCTTTATGTGCAGGACCCTTTAAGGGTTTATGAGCTAGATTTTGAAGCCAATTTGCCCATCGTGCGCCAGTGTGTGGCTCAGAAAAAGCGCCTTATTTTCCCTTCCACTTCGGAAGTGTACGGCATGGGGGTTGATACCATTTTTGATGAAGACACATCTCCTCTCATCCTTGGCCCCATCTGCAAACAGCGCTGGATTTACGCCTGCGCTAAACAGATGATGGATCGCTTGATTTTTGCCTATGGGCAGCGAGATGGATTGGATTACACACTTTTCAGGCCTTTCAACTGGATCGGTCCAAGGCTTGATTCCCTAGACCCTGCCAAGCGCAAACAAGCCAGGGTCGTCACCCAATTTTTGGGCAACATCCTTGACGGCGCCCCCATCACCCTCGTGGATGGTGGAAGCCAGCGCCGTGCTTTTACAGACGTTCGAGACGGCATTGAAGCCTTGCTCTACATTTTGGATAACCCTGCAGGAAAGGCTTCCCAACAGATTTTCAACATTGGAAACCCGGCTAATGATGTTTCCATTCGCGAATTGGCGGAAGCACTGCTTCAAACCGTTTTGGATCATCCCCAATGCCCTGACCAAGCGCGCCAAACGCGTCTCCAGATTCAAGATGCAATGTCTTACCTGGGAGAACATTATCAAGATACCCAATTGCGCATTCCATCCGTCCAAAAAGCTTTGGATCGGTTGAACTGGAGGCCCCAACGTTGTCTTCAAACCTCCCTGAGTTGGATTGTAGATGGGCACTTCTCTGGTTAACACAAAGTGCCATTTTTAAAAAAAATGAATCAATTCAAATCTTAGACAATATTTCTCGCTGTTTTTATCAAATTGAAAAAGGTCTGCTTGTTTTTTCGGGTGAGGGTGCTATGATATTGTAAAATTTTGTTGAAATGTGTGCTAAATTTTTTTAGAAAAAGAGGCATATGACGCATACTAAAGAAATCTCTTGGAGCCCTTCAGCACCTCGTCAGCACGGTAGCGTTGAAGTTTTGGGCCAGCAACGTAGCTATATACACCCCGCCGCTATCCAAGCCTCTTTTCAAGGGCCTGAATATGGCTATAGAAGCAGGGGCGGAGATAGAAAAGAAACTTATAGTGGTGTGGGCGGGCTATCTCTTTTATCCATTGGATTCAGTTTAATGCTTCTTGGCATCTGCTTTTTTGGATCAGGGTTTTGGGTTGGCTGTTGGTTTGCTGAAAAAAATACAGCAACGTCTTCGCTTGCTTCTCTTTCTCTTGCTCCAGGAAAATCTCCCTTAAGCGCCAGCCATGCCAATGCTTTACTTGAAATTGTGGGGGCCGCCGGCGGAAATATCGGAAGGGTTGCAGGGGCCGCCCAGCGCGTTATGGAAGAAGAACGCCAGGCTATACCACCAGGGGAAAGTGAACCACAAAACCTGCCAAACGTTGTTAACACGCCCCACGCTACACCCATGATTCCAGGCCTCACGACGACGGTTACATCTCTTCAATCGTCTGAGCACTCCGCGTCTTCAGCTATGGCTCCCCATGACGGATTATCCCCTTCGCCCCAAACGCTCTATTCTATTCAATTGGGAGCCTATGCAGCACGGGCCAATGCTGTTGACCTGATGCACCAGCTGCAACAAGAGCTTGCCATCCCGACATTCCTTGTGGAAGGTAAAAACACCGATGGGACACCTGTTTTTTATGTGCGAGCAGGTTCTTACCACCCGTTTGGGCTAGCCAAAGCTGCCGCTAAATCCATTGCTGAGCAGTCTAACCTGACGGCTATTGTGGTTGCCACTTCCCCTGGGGAGAAACGCCTGCCCCAATGAAATGTATTCGTTTAGCCCCCCCCTGGTTTCGTTTTTTACTGCTTTCATGTTTTTCTTTTTGGCTAAGCGCTTGCGCTTTGCTTCCTAAACAAATGGGGGATCAAGTGTCCCTTGAAGCGGTTTCTTTTAAAGCTTCCTCGGATGCTAATTTGAACACAGCTGTTTCAGTAGATTTAGTTGTCGTCTATACAGCCCCCCTCTATGAAATGTTCAAAAAAATGACAGCTGAGGCTTATTATGCTTCTGTAGAGCAGCTGCGCCGAGACCATTATGGCGTTTTTCAAATTTGGCACTGGGAGGTTGTTCCTGGCCAAGCAAAAGCTTACCAGCTGGCGGGGTTGACTTGCAGCGCTGTAGGCGCCATTTTATTTGCAGACTATAAAACCCCTGGAGAGCATCGCGCTGATGTCGGAAAGATTCCCCATGCTTTTGTTTCGTTGGATAAACAAGGCTTCCGTTTGGCAGGTGAAGCACCTGTAATGCCTCTTGAAGAGGCCTGTCCAGTTTCCCTTGTGACACCTCTCATCCAACATCCCAAACCCCCTTCCTCCCCCCCTCAACCAGACGGGAAATAGATAAGTTATGCGTCGTCCTTTCAAATTTCTCCCCTATCCTGTTCAGTGGTATGAAGGTATGTTGTTGATGCCTCAACATTTTCAACAGGCAGATCAACTTCATCACAAGCTTTTAGAGTACCATTTCGCCGTCGCGTCACCCTACCACTGGGGAGTCTTCAACTTGTTTGTGGATGCTGGGCAATTTGCAAATGGGCTGTTCAGGGTGCTTTCTTTAGAGGGCATTCTTCCGGATGGGACGGTTATTTTCTTTCCTCAGGGATCTGACGAGGTTTTGGAAATTCCCCTTGCCCCCCACGCGTCTGCATTGCAACAAACTCCTTTAAAGATTTATCTGTGTCTCCCTGAAGTCCACTTTTTTGAGGATGGCCTTGAGAACAAATCGCTACCGCGCTATGAATCCATTGAAGCGCTTCCTGTTTCTGACAACAATACGGGGGAAAATCCAATCCCATTGGCGCGCCTTAAACCAAAATTGCAATTGATTGTGTCCCAAGCACCCCCTGCACGTTACGTCTCAATGCCCCTTGCGGAAATTTCTATGGCTGGCAATGCCTTTGTGCAAACACCCTTTATTCCACCTCTCTTGCGCATCGACCTTGCTTTCCCCCTTGGGCAAGCCTGTTTAGAGCTTGTGCAGCACTTGCGGGATAAAATTAGTTACCTGCAAGGGAAAATCCAAAATTTGAATTTGGATGCTCTCAACACCCAAAGCTCCAGGGAAGCAGAAAGCATTCGTAAGCGCTTAATCACAGGCCTCCTCCCTCTGGAAGCTGCATTAAATGCAAAAGGAAGTGTGCATCCCTATGAGCTATTTAAAGCACTCATCCACCTGGCCTCCCAGGGAGCAACCCTTCGCCATGTGATTAATGTACCTGTTTTTCCAGCCTATGATCATGCTAATTTGCAAACTACCTTTCAGCCCTTGTTTGATTTCATGGACATTGTTTTAAACAATGTTGAGGAATCTTACATTGCTATCCCCTTTGAGCAACAAGACCGTGTTTATAGCCTTCCGCTCCGGGAAGCTTGGCTCACGGATTCTTTTGTGTTAGGTTTTCAAGTTCAAGCAGGCATGTCAGAAGATGATTTGATTGATTGGGTTCAAGGATGCGTCATCGCAACGGATTCTTTTGTGCGCGTTGCCCAGGACAACCGCGTGCTGGGCGCTGGCCGGGAGCTGATTGATGAAGCGCCCCATCTGCACCTCACACCTTTCCGCGGGACAGTTTTGTGTGAAGTCAAATGGGACGAACAATTTTTAAGGTCAAGGGAAACCCTCCACATTTTTAATATCTCTGACACACCCAACAAGCGGCCCCAAAAAATTGTATTGTATGTACCAAATCATGAAGCACCGCAGGCCACTTAAATGAGAGATAGAGCTTAGGTGGTAAAAGCTACGATGAAATGCCGCATTCTCTCTGGGCACCTTAAAGGACGGGTTATCCCCTTTCCAAAGGTAGATGGGCTGCGCCCCACGACGGACCGCAATCGGGAGATGGTTTTTAATGTGTTGGCCCACAGGTGTTTAAAGGAGGCGACGGGGCCTTCTTTTGAAAACGTTCGAGTTCTTGATTGCTTTGCAGGAACGGGGAGCTGTGGGTTGGAGGCCCTTTCAAGGGGTGCTTCACCTGTTTTTTTCTTAGAGCGCAACCCAGAGCTTTGCAAGCGGATTAAAGGGCTTTGTGTAGATTGGAAAGAAGAAGCTCATGTCACAGTCTATGCCACCCTCGCCATTCAGATTCCGCCCACGGAGAACCCAGCAGACATCATTTTTCTAGACCCTCCCTATGGCCAAAACCTGGCCACTCAAACCCTTGACGTTTTGGCCAAGCAAGGATGGATCAACCCCCAAACCTGGATGGTTCTTGAAATGGAGAAAAAGAACGCATTCCCAGCGCCTGAAAAAACCTCAATTTATTTCCAAAAAATTTCAGGAAAATCAGCCTTTCACTTTTTCCAACTTGGGGCTTGAGCGCCAGATCAACCCGGCCTTTAAGTGGCATTGTATGGTGTTTAGTCCCATATTATGATTAAGGGGTTTAAGCGAATATAGAGTCAACTTAAATAATTCATGCTAATCTACGACCCCAAAGAAATTAAGAAGGATCTTCCGAAGGTCCTTGAAGAAACCCAGGGGCAAAAGAAAACAGAGGGTTTACTTCCACCACAGGGTTATCCATAGACCCTTTAATCGCAAAATGTGTAGCAAGAAGCCCTCTACCTTGAACACCAAAAAGAAAATCTCCTAAAAGTGGGACTTTGCTCAAAAGCTGATAAAGGAGGTAGGCTGGGGCCATGCTACCTTCTAAGGCTACGCTGTTTTGAGAAGGCTTCAGAAAACCTTGAAAAAAAATTCCGATACTTTTGTTTCTGGCAAGGGCATTGTGGATCAAGATGCTGTTTGCTAGGTCGGCTGAAAAATGGGCCGAAAGGCTGCCAAACAGCATCCCTTCTTTTGGAGAAAGCATTTCAAAAAAATTAAACAGGGGGGCCAAAGAAAGCAGGTGCAACAAAGTGGGCATCTCAAGAACCCGAAAATTTTTCATCCTAAATCTCCCTTTAAACGGCTCTAAAAAAGAAGGCCTCGATGCTGTTAACAAAAGCTCTCCTGAGATAACATTGGGATAGATATTTGCAAATTTTAGAAAGCGTCCCGCTTGATAAGAACGCACCTCAAGGGAAGTTCCTTCTTCCTTAGGTTTCCATTCAATCAAAAAGATATCGTTCTCACGGGGAGAGGCTTGGGTTTTTCCCATAGACGGCAGGTAACCCGAAGCCACAATAGTTTCCCACCCAAAATTTTCGAGGAACTGTCTGCCTTTGAGCCAAGCTATCACACCTTTAGCAGCCTGTTGATGGGCCCCTTGGACTTGATCAAACTCAACTTGAACAGAGAGACGATCCCCTTGTTTTAAAAAGCCCTTTTGAGAAGGGGGGGATTTGAGCAGCGGAAAAAGATCTGCTTCTTTTCCTCCCAGCTTCACCTCATATAGCCTTTGTTTTCCTTGGTTACGTACCTGGAATGAAGCATGCCCCTGCCATTTGGGTGCTTGAATCTTTGAGATCAGCACTTCTTTAGGCGTGTGATCTGGTGCAAGTTTTGCACTTCCTTCAAGATGAACTTGCTTTGAAGTCAATGTTAAGCTGCGTACATGAAAATCTCCATTTTTCAAGATATCAAGGCTTGTACGGAGCTGCGCCTCTTCTCCCAATGGCTTTTTCCAGTTTAAGAAGGGAACGTCCAATTTTGTAGCTTTAAGGTCACACAAAATGCTGAGAGAACCTTTTTGGGAAGCGGCACCTTTTTTTTTGTAAATCAACGAAGCAGAGGTGGAGCCTTCCGCAAAGCCTTTCACATCCAAACCAAATGCGCTTAAAAAATCAGGTGTCACAGTATAGGTCAATTGATAGCGAGAACTCTTTTTTTCACCAAAAACCTCTTCCCACTGGATCTTTGCAGGGTGGTGATTAACAACAGCAGGGCCTTCTAGTTGAAGCTTTTGGGGAGAAACGGAAAGCTTAAACTTACCCTTTTGGATGGGAAGCTTTGTCCCCCCTTGAGCCCCCACATTCAACGCCACTTCAACGTTGCTTAGGTTAGCCTCAACAGCCACTTGAATTTCTTCGAGCTCTAAATCGCTTTCCAAGGGAAATTTGATCTTGAGCAAAGTCTTGGAGCTTCCTTTAAAATCTTTGGGAACAAGATCAAATTTTTGAGGATATTCAAGGGGTTTATGGCTGATAATTTCTAAAAGATCGGGAATGGGCCCTTTAAACTCAAGAACAGTTGAAAGGGTTTGGTCGACTTGATCTAACCCGTCTATCACAAGGCTTCCTTTTTCAAGATTTTGATTTTCAAGCATGGCCTTAGAAAATGCAATGGAAAAAGTCTTTGTATCAAACGTTGCTTTTCCTGAAACCTCCCTTGCCTTCGGCATCCCGGGTAGGTAATCAACCGTCAGCCCTTCTAACGCCATATTGCCTGAAAAATCTTCCTTTTCTAGATCATTACCAGGCTTGTAAAGCAAGTTGACGGTATGAATTTTCCCGTCACTCAAATTTTCAAAAATCCACGTTCGTGGCTTGATCGCCAGCTGGTGGGGCCAAATTTTTTGAAGGAAGGGCAGCGGAATCTCTCCCAACAACTGCAGGTTAAACTGCACTGCCTCCCCCTTTGGCAGCAGGGCCTCTCCTTTTAAGGCAAATGTTTTGTCTTCTAACGCGAGCAGACCTTCTGTCAGGATTATCTTTTCCGGCATGATATGCAGAGCAACACGGCTTTTCCCAAGGGAAATGGTTTGAGAATTTCCTTTTGCCCTTGGTGAAAAAGTAAAATTTCCTTCAGCTGTTTGGACGTTTACACGGATGGGGGCGAGCATGCCTTTAGAAACATCATAGGCTCCTTCCAGGTTTCCTGAAAGAAGGGGAAACTGAGCAAGCCAGGACATCACTGGTTTGAAGATGCGCTCCCGAGGGGCTAGACGAAGCTTCCAATCTTTCCAATTGGCTGAAAAAGCTAATTGATGTTGTTCAGGTGAAAACGTTATATCTCCCTGTAGAAATGCTTTTTTCCCCTGGTAACCCATGTCAAACCCAAGGGTAGTTGAGTCTTTTTTATAAAGGTGAACATGAAAAAGAGGCGGGTAAAAAGAAAGGCCACTCAATTCTAAGGCGAGCGGAAGGTCAATATTTGTTAGCTCAATTTCTTCAAGGTGCTGCCAAAATTCAGACTGAAGAAAAGTTTTGATAGCGGTTTCAGGGTTTCCAGATGACCCCTTAGGAGAAACATCGCCAGAAAAAGCGCGCCACAACAATTCAGGATGAGGAATCGCAAGCCCCTTAACCCATGCATTTCCTGATAAAAGATTTTCAAGGCTTAGGCGAACGCCTAACTTATCAAGCTTAAGTGTTTTCAACCCACGGCCTGCAAATTGTATTCCTTGAAGTTGGATCTCAAAAGGGCTATTCCACCGTCGCCAGTTAAGCTGAGCGCTTTGAAAGGTAAGCCCTTGAACTGCGCTCCCCACACGGCTTTGCATCCACGGCACCAATGGATCTAAAGGAAGGGGACGTTGGGACAAGAAAAGCAGCAGCAACACAAGCACACCAACAGCACCAGATAAAACACTTACCAACAACCGGCCCAAAAATTTTAAAGCCTTGTTAAGACGCTGTAAAAAAGGATGAGTACCCATAAAATGCCGGACTTCCTTGCCCATTATGTGAATTTCTTGCATTAAAAATTGCTTCTAGTGTACAAACTAAGACATAATAAAGCGTTTAGGAAGCTTTAATTCTTTAAAAGGAAGGCGTATACTATGACTCTCACAATTGGCTCCCAAGCCCCAGATTTTAATCTCGTTTTAAGCACCACGCAAAGCGTTCCCCTCAGCACGCTACGGGGAAAACACGTGGTACTTTATTTTTATCCAAAAGATGACACCCCTGGTTGCACCCAAGAATCTTGTGATTTTAGGGATGCGCTTCCCGAATTTGAATCTAAAGAGGCTGTGATTGTGGGTATTTCTCCAGATGGCTTGGAGAGCCACGAAAAATTTAAAGCAAAATATCAGCTCCCCTTCTGGCTTGCCGCAGATGAAGGGGCCAAAGTCTGTCAACTTTACGGCGTGTGGAAAGAAAAGAATTTGTATGGAAAAAAATCCATGGGGGTTGAGCGCACAACGTTTCTTATTGACCCACAAGGCACTATCCTTCGCATCTGGCCCAAGGTGAAAGTGGAAGGTCATGCACAGGAGGTTCTCGAAGCTTTAAAAAGCTAATAGACCTCTTTCGCAACTTCCTTTTATGGACTGATGGGGTCGTCACTCCGGTGCTCAGATCCTCATGTACCCCAAGTACACTCCGGTCTTGCGCTCCGTTGGTTTCTGCCCCTCAGCTCCCTAAAAGTGGTTACGATAAGAGGTCTAGTTTTTAAATGTTAGTTTTTTCGCCGCCTCTTCTAAGGGGGACTTTGGTCAAACGTTACAAGAGGTTTCTGGCAGATGTGCTGCTGGAAACCGGTGAGCTCGTTTGTGCCCATTGCCCTAACACAGGTGCAATGCTTGGATTGACGGAACCTGGGATGCCTGTTTGGCTGTCCCAAAGCAACCGGCCAACGCGCAAATTGAAGTATACCTGGGAGCTGGTAGAAGACCCGGAAACGGGGTTCATTGGTGCGAATACAGGAAACCCAAATGCTTTAGTTAAAAAGCTTTTACAACGAGGCGAAATTCCTGAATTTTCTGCATATCCCCACGTGAAAGCAGAGGTCTATGCTGAGCCAGGAAGCCGTCTTGATTTTTTCCTTCAAGGGTCCCAAGAGACAGGCTCTTCAGACCTTGGATGCTATGTAGAAGTTAAAAATGCACATTTTAAACAGGCAAACCAAGCCCTTTTTCCAGATAGCCCTACCCAGCGAGGAGCCAAGCATATGGAGGTTTTGGAGCGGCTTGTTCAGCGTGGTTTTAAAGCTTTTGTGCTCTACATCATCCAACGCGAAGATTGCTCAAGCTTTTCCCTTGCAACAGAACTTGATCCAGCTTACGCGAAGGCTGCTGCCCAGGCTTTTGAAAAGGGTGTTCAACCCCTAGCCTATAGCTGCAAAATATCTCCCTTTGGGATTGAGCTTGGCGCCAGACTTCCCATATTATTCCCTTAATATTTTTTCAATTTTTGAGGGCTACAATCCAAAAGAGAGCATTCGGTGGTTTGAAAAAAGAGGGGTCAAAGTTTGAATTATGATATTTGTCTGGTCGGAGTGAGAGGATTTGAACCTCCAGCCCCCATCTCCCGAAGGTGGTGTTCTGCCAGGCTGAGCCACACGCTGTTTTTGCTATTTCTTACCGTTTCTAGATGATGTCTACAAGCAAAAATAACCTTTTTTTCTCCTCCAACCCACTTCTTGAGGGTGAGCGAAAAGAAATTTTTGATGTCACGTTTTGGGGGGTCCGTGGCGTTCACCCCTGTTCTGGGGAAGGTTATCATCGCTTTGGTGGACACACCATCTGTACCTCTGTTTTTTTGAAAAGTGAAGAAGCTGGCGTACCCCCCACCCACCTCATTTTTGATGCGGGTTCTGGTCTGGCCCCGTTGGGTCAGCACCTTATTAAACAGTTCAAACCCCACCGGATATTGTTATTTTTTTCTCATGTTCACCTGGATCATTTTATGGGGATGCCTTTTTTTCTCCCCTTTTGGAAGCAAGATTGGGAAATTGATATTTTTTGCGGTCACCTAGAGATATTTGGGGGTATAAAAGACTATTTTCAACACTTGATCGCCCCCCCACTTTTCCCAATTCCTTTTAAAGACTTTCCAGCTTCCTTAAAATTCCATACCCTAGAGCCTGAGGCATCGTTGCCATGGAAAGGGTTTCATCTCCAAACATTTCCTCTAAATCACCCCGGAGATGCCATTGGATTCCGCGTAAGCTTTCGGGATAAGCATGTATGCTATGTGACAGACACAGAACATGTCCCAGATGCCCCTGATGTACATATCCTAAAAGGTATTCAAAACGCTGATTTGGTGATTTATGACAGCACGTATACAGACGAAATATGGCCCAGTAAAATAGGATGGGGGCATTCTACCTGGCAAGAAGGGATTCGCCTTGCAAAGCAAGCAGGTGTTAAAAACCTGGCCCTTTATCATCATGAACCTCTCCACACCGATGAAATGCTTGAAGCCATCGAAAAAGAAGCCCAGGCAACCTGGGAGCCCGTTTTTTCAGCCCGCCAAAATATGACCATTTCTTTTTTGTGAGCCCGCCACTTGGTTTTCGCACTTGACTCCCCCCCAGCCTGGCCTTGAAGGGTTCTTCAAGGCCCAGGTTTTGGGAGGCTTTAAGCTGAAGTTTTATTGCGCAGCCTTTTTTAGGGCTTCGATTTTTTTATCAATTTCCCAAAATTTTTCTGCAAAAATATCTGCTTTCGACTTTCCACTTTCAGCAGATTTTTCGCTTAAATGAGCCTTTGCTTGGGTGACGAAGTGGGTTGTACAATGAGAGATGAATTGCTCAGGAGATATCAGTTGATCTAATTGCGCTACCTGATTTTGGGTCGCATTTTTTATAGTCCATTCAAACAATTTTTTATCATCATTTGGCCAATCTGGTTTATTTATTTTTTCACTCTTTTGTATGGATGTTTCTTCTATCTCATGCTTGCTAGAGGTTGACTGTTCTATAGAGTCAAATAAGTCTTTTATATCAAATTTCTTGAAAAACGATTCTTCAAATTTGGGAGATTCATGCATCCACCAAAAAAATCCTGTCATGGCAACGCTGTCTTGCTTAAGCTTCTCATAGACATCTTCAAGCGTTGACATGATTAACCGATATTTTTCAAAGGCAAGAGAAACAAGGGGTGCTGTGAAATCTATAGCAGATTTTACTGAAATTATTTTTATAGCTTCTTCAGCAACATACTCGGTTAGGGCTTCAATGCGTTGATCTGTAGAAAAATGTGCAAAATCATGCATAGCGAAAGCCGCTTGGTTAACTTCTGTATTATGAACATTGTGCTTACCTGTTAAAGGAAACCCCATTGGATAAATACCCTCTATTAAGCAGCGCACCAAAAATCTTGGATCAAAATAAGCTTTTTCTGCAATTGGGTACAAAACTTCAAGGTGCTGTTTTTTTATTTCGTCTTTTAACATTTGTTGGATATTGGTTTCCCATAAAACAAGTTTTTCAGGTGTAAGAGAGCTGGTGTCGACTGTAAAAATTTTACCCGAGTGCATGCCTAAAATATAATCTAATCCTAGATAGTGTCGTCAAAAGATTTTTTTTATGTTAGGATGATATGTAGAATCAATCAATAAAAGGTTTTATTTATGACAGCTTCTCATCGACGTCACGATATTTCAGATCACGTATGGAGCCTTTTAGAGCCCCACTT
>JBOFRK010000063.1:0-1271 GCA_051650945.1 Alphaproteobacteria bacterium | reverse complement strand
AGGTTCCTGCCAGGTGAGGAATGTCTCTATCCCTTTGATATGTTTCAACGGGTTTTTGTAAAAAATTTCTGAAGTGCTTGTGAGCAGCTGCTTCACCCACCTCCCAAAATGCCCCTAAGGAGCCTGCCCAAGCAGGTTCCTGAAAAAGCGTCGTCGAGTTCACGCTTTCTAGATCACCTTGATGGGTGTAAGGGAAAATGGCTTTAGGGGCCTCAGCCAAAAAAGGTGTTTGAAAGCTTAAGTGCCGCTCCAACGCTTTCCAAAAAGGTGTGAAAATTTGATAGGACTTCCCTTGCTGATTCACAATTTCCCAAGGCTCTGCCAATAAAAAACCTGGGTAAGTCTTGACACAACAGCCTTGTTTTTCAAAATGCTGTTGAATCAGCTTGTCTTGCTGCTGCCCGGCTGGGGTATAGCGTCGGTGAAAAAAAAGATGCTTGGCTTGTGTTTGCTCCATAAGCTGAGCCAGGTGTTGAAGGCTGTCCCCTTGTCGGATGATCAGCCTGATTCCCAGATGGGCCAGTTGGTTTTCTAAATCTTGAAGGGCATGGAAACGCCACCACTGTGAAGCAGCCCCTATAGGAAACCCAGGGTCTTCAATAAACACAGCAAGAACAGGACATTTTGTGCGACAAGCCTCTTGCAAGGCTTGGTGATCCTGGAGGCGAAGGTCTTGGCGAAACCAAAGGAGAATGGGAGAAATTTCCATAACAAACCCTATCTTTCCAAACGTTAGATTGGGATCCAATGTGTCAGAGCGTCTCGCTGAAAAATGTTGGACGCACCAGCCGGGGATATTCAGCGAGATATGTGGGTAGGTCTTGTTTTTGTGCTCGAAGTAAGTTGCCTGTATTCCCCGTCAGAACGAGGAGTGTATCAATGTGAAATTGCACCCCGCCTAAAACGTCTGTTTCCAGCGTATCTCCAATCATCACCATCTTTGATTTTTCAAACATTATTTCAGGGAACACCAGAGGAAGCTGTTCATAGATCGCTAAATGGGGCTTTCCGGCAAAGATGACCTCGCCTCCTTGCCCTTGGATATAGGCTGCGATGGTTCCAGCGCATCGGTGAGTTTTGGGGCCATGCATGGCAATCATGTCAGGGTTTGCACACAAAACCGGAATCTTTTTCTCAACTAAGGTTTTGATGATGGGGTCAAATTCGTGGATATCCTCTTCTTCCTCCAAAAAAGCCGTGAGCAACACCAAAGAAGCGTCTGCAACATCATCCACCAGATGCAGCTCTAAATTTTGGGTCAGCTCAAGATT
>JBOFRK010000062.1:0-6040 GCA_051650945.1 Alphaproteobacteria bacterium | reverse complement strand
TATCTGGTTTTTGACCAGAATTTTTTAGTGGGAAAGTTCGCTTGAGGACTCAAGGCACGGATATGTGCACCACTATATATTGGATGGGTGGCCGAGCGGTTGAAGGCACCGGTCTTGAAAACCGGCAGGCGTGAAAGCGTCTCGTGGGTTCGAATCCCACCCCATCCGCCAGATTTCTTTCTCGGAAATTATCACCACAAAATTTTTCCATAATTTTTTTGCGTAATGCCTATGAAAGATAACCTTCAACAAATTCTATGACTATTCAATCAATTTTTATATTAATCTTTCAATACTTATTAAATTAATCATAAAATGACTTTTTGTTTAAAATTAATAAAAATTTAATAGGACAACAAATGAAGTTATTAAAATTGTATTTAATGGTTCTGAGTTTTTTGTGTTTACCCCTTTCTGCTATAGCAGGAATAGGCAAGAAGCCCCCAGGATTCGAAGAGGCTGCTCAAAAAGCTCATACAAGCGGTTTGTTTAAAAAAGATGAAGCTAAAAGAATTGTCACGTGGTGTTTTTGGGCAACAGGCTTTAACAGAGATCACTCGACGTTTTCCGATGATCAGCTTCCCACGGTGCAGATTGGAGGTCCAAAGTATGCTCCCAATTTTTTTCGTGGTGTTGAAACTTACTTAAAGTGTTTGCCATCCCAGTATGCCTTTGGTTTAATGCTTGATCGTCCTACCCAAATCACAAATAAAACAGAGCTTGAAAGCTTCAAGCAAAACTTTGGGGAGCGCTTTTTCGTTGCTGATGTTGAAGACGTGGGGAAGAAACTCATCGAAAATTTCCCTCAGCATGAACAAACCCTTCAGTTGCTTATCGATAACGCAGTTGGGGGTTCTCCTGTTTTAACAAGTGATATTTTTCGACTCATTGCAATGCCCTTTGCTGATCCCCAGAATATAGCGTGGGATGGTGAAGAAAAAATTCGTTATGCATATTTAGATGTTGATACGTTTTTAAGCAGTGTGAGGCGTGATGCGGAGGATCTCGTTGATTGGTTTGCAACAGATTACAGAAAAGAAGATTCGGACATCACAATAGGCGGTCTTGTTCCTAAACTGGAAGGAGCAGCATGCAGTTGCCCAGAAAATTCTTGCTCGCGGCTAAAACCCTATGTTGAGGTCAAAAATTTTTGTATGAAAAATAATTGTATAAGCATCTTAAATGCGTTGTTAAAAATAGAAGTAACACCTTCAAAGGGGAAAAATATTTTTTTTTCTTATGTGGACAGAATTTTAAATGCACAAAATATTCGTTTGCTTTCCGAAATTCCAATATTTTATAATAACTTGTTAACCTATTCTTCGAATCAATCTTCTTTTTCTTTTGATTATCTGAAAGATTTTATTCGGTTTAAAAATGCAGTTATTACAGATACAGGACCTATGTTTTTCAAAAAATTTATTTATGCAGAAAAAACGTTTGAAGAAACTCCCAGCTATTTTTTTCAAAAGCTTGCTGAGGATAATTATCAAATTTTTACGCTTTCTTGGCTTGTAAGCAATACAGAAAAAGACTCTAAAGAACCTTTTTTTATTCGTTATGTCAAAAAATTTTGGGGAGGCAAAGGAATTCCAGGAGTTGAAAAATTCATCGCTTCATTACAAAAATCTGAACAAAATGAGGGGGAGCAGGCATCAGCAAGTAGCGGAAACGTGGATTGCGATGCCTCGCCATCGGTTTGAGGTGGAAGAATGCGCTCTTACCAAGGGCGCATTCGGCACAAATCTTTGTCATAAAAATCTTCGTGCCGGCATTCTAAACAGCCTCACTCATTGGCTGGGGTGGGGTGTTTTTTTGGGGAAAAGCTTCTCCCTGTAGGAAATTTTTTATTCGTCTCTCGAAATTCTACCCATATGGCGTTGATAATGCCCAGGGCACACGCAAAGCCAAGGCCCAGAACCCACGTAAAATACCACATCACAATCTCCTTCAAATCTGCTCTACTGATGGCTTAATATTCTTCTTTTTCTTCCAGGGTTTTAGGCGTTATCACCCCCCGTAACACACGATAAACCCACGCCGTATAAGCCAAAATGAGGGGTAAGAAGATGCACGTGGCGATCAGCATCACCAAAAGGGTATAGTGGCTGCTAGAGGCATCCCAAATCACCAAGCTATGGTTGGGATTTTCGGAAGATGGTAAAAGGAAAGGGAATAAGCTGAGCCCCGCTGTTCCAAGAATCCCCACAATGCTGAGGGAGCTGAACACAAAAGCTAAGCAAGAGCAAGAAGCTAACCCAAAGATCATGCCCAAGATAACACACCCGTAAACGGACATAGGAAATGCCCATGCCCACTGATGTTGCTCATAAATTTGAAGCCACGCGCCCAGTTCCCGGGTCACCTCTTTATGCAAAGGATTAGAAGGGCCATCCCACACCATGGCTGAGGCGAGGTGATAGCCCTCTACAGAAGTTTGAAGCAAAAAGCCTCCGATGGAAAAAGCAGCCAGCAGCAGCAACCCTGAAACAACGAGGGTTTTTTTAGCGCGATGAAACAGTTCTGCTTCTGTTTTCATCAACAAATAGGTACTACCTTGAAACAGAACGATGGCAACGCTCACCGCGCCACACAGAAGGCTAAACGGGGTGAACAGCCCAAGGGTATCTCCTGAATATTGCACCCGAAGGGTTTCGTCAAAGGTAAAGGGTGCGCCTGTAAAGACATTTCCGAAGGCAACTCCTAAGACCAGGGCAGGGCCAAACCCACCTAAAAAAATCACCCCATCCCAAATGGATCGCCAGGTGGGGGAGTGAAGTTTGCTTCGAAATTTAAAGCCGACGGGCCGTAAAATGATGGTGAAGAGGGCTAAACAAATGGCCAGGTAAAATCCAGAAAAAGAGACGGCATAAACGTAGGGCCATGCGGCAAAGCTGGCGCCGGCTCCCAAAATCAGCCACACTTGGTTCCCTTCCCAAACAGGGTCAACAGAGCGAATCAGAATGCGTCGCTCGGTGTCAGTTCTGCCTATCACGGGGAGCAATGTTGCAACGCCTAAATCAAAGCCATCGAAGATTAAAAAGCCCATCAGCAACACGCCCAATAAGGCCCACCAGATAAGGCGCAACGTTCCGAAATCTAGAAACTCAAACATGGAAGACATCCCCCCTTTTGTGAATGATGTTAAGTACCATTAGGCCAGCGCCTTGTCGGGTCCTAGTCGGATATATTTCACCATCAAAAATACGTCGACAATGGCAAGGATGGTATAAAAGAGGGCGAAGGCGATGAGTGTCGTCAAAACGCTTACCTCGCTCACTTGGGACGCACTTAAAAACGTTGGTAAAATACCATCAATGGTCCAAGGTTGGCGCCCATGTTCCGCCACAAGCCACCCCATCTCGGCTGCAATCCAGGGTAAAGGCAGGCTAAACAACGCTAGCCTTAAAAACCAGGGGTGTCGTGTGAATGCGTCTTTGGAGGTGAGGTAAAATGCGAACCCGAAGAGCAGAATAAAGAAAAACCCGCAGCCCACCATGATGCGAAACGCAAAAAACAGGGGCAGAACAGAAGGGATCGTGTCCAGGGCGGCTTGCTTGACTTGCTCAGGGGTAGCTTTCAAAATATCGGGAGTATATTTCTTCAGCAAAAGGGCGTGTCCCAAATCTTCGCTTTTCTCAACCAGCAGCTTGCGGGAGGGGGCATCTGAAGGATTTTTCCGGGCCTTCTCTAGAGCGCGGTAAACTTCCAGTCCTTTGTAGATACGTTTTTCAGTTTGTTTCACCAGATCATGAATCCCCAAAATCTGTTTATCAAGAGAGCGTGTGGCGATCAGACCCATTAGCCAAGGAATTTCAATTTCATAATGGTTTGTCTGGGTTGCTTGATCTGGAATCGCAAAAGCTGTAAAGGGTGCTGGTGCTGGTTTTGTCTCCCACATAGCTTCAATGGCTGCAATTTTCATCTGCTGTTGATCTGTCAAGGTATAGCCGCTTTCATCCCCCAGCACCACGGCGGAGAGCGCTGCCGCAAGGCCAAAGCTCGCTGCCACCGCCATAGAGCGTTTGGCAAAATCTACATGTTTATTTCTCAGGAGATAAAGGGATGAAATCGCCAGCACAAAAACAGCGCCTGTCACATAACCCGCACTCACCGTGTGCACAAATTTAGATTGCGCCACGGGGTTGAATAAAACCTCATAAAAAGAAGTCAGCTCCATCCGCAACGTCTCCGGGTTAAAGTGGGCTCCCACAGGGTTTTGCATCCATCCATTGGCGACCAAAATCCATAAAGCAGAAAGGTTGCTTCCAATGGCCAGAACCCACGTCACCATAAGGTGAGCCAGGGGCGAAAGGCGTGTCCAGCCAAAGAAAAAAAGGCCTAAAAAAGTAGCTTCTAAGAAAAAGGCCATTAACCCTTCAATCGCCAAGATAGAGCCGAAAACATCTCCCACATAGTGGGAATAATAGGCCCAGTTGGTGCCGAACTGAAACTCCAGGGGAACACCTGTGCAAACGCCCATAGCAAAATTGATTCCGAACAAAATGCCCCAAAATTGGGTCATTTTCTTCCATATCTCCTGGCGTGTCATCACATAAACGCTCTCCATAATGGCCAGGATAAACGAAAGTCCGAGGGTTAGCGGAACAAACAAGAAATGATACATAGCTGTAAAAGCAAATTGCAGCCGTGAAAGATCAACTGATCCTAGATCCATCATCGTAAATTTCCCCTTTTTTCATCCGAAAACACACGTCCTTGAAGGGTTTGTGTTGTAACAAAAACTTTATGATCTTTCACACACAGCCAGTAGATGGCGTACAATCCCGCCATTTTCAATAGAACCATGAGCAAGAGCCCCAGGCCCAGCGGTGTAAGCCATCTTTCTATCAAACGGTTCGGTTTTTTTTCCATCATCTCATTACGCGTATTTTTTCAACAGGTTTTTAATTTTCAAATTATGTCGTTTAGACACAACAAAAGCCGTGAACCGTAAATCCTAAAATAGCGTGAGAAGGAGCTTCGATTCGCGTAAAAGCTCACGTCTCTTACAGGTCAACGGTAGTATCTAACCCTAAAAAAAGTCTTAAAAAGAAGTTAAGAGATTGTTTTAAAATTTATAATTTTATCGTAAAATTTGGTGCCCCCGGGGAGACTCGAACTCCCACATCCGCAAAGATAACAGATTTTGAGTCTGCCGCGTCTACCAATTCCGCCACAGGGGCAAGCTTTCTTTAAACAGATTCACAGAAAGCAGCACATAACTCCTCTATCCAAGGAGAATGATGTTCCCTTTTTACAGATTCTTTACCCAAAGATCAATTCTTTTTCAAAAATAATTTTTAAAATTTGAAAGGATAGAATGGTGTTTATTTGTGGGGGGTTTGGAAAAATAGTGCTTGACTCCAGACAAAATGCAGGTAGAGATATAAAGTAAGATTCTACATAGAAAATGTATAAACTTAAGAAAGAGTGATCAATGTCTTCTGCGGCTGAGCAGCTTATGTCAAATCTGAATTGGTCTTCGTTTTTGAAGGCTGAAGATCTAAAGAAACGTATCTGGTTCACGTTGGGGGTTCTCATTGTGTACCGCTTGGGCACTTACATTCCTATTCCGGGGATTAACCCAGCTGTGATGGGGGAATTTCTCTCCCAGAATGCGGGGGGGCTTTTGGGGATGTTGGACATGTTTTCTGGAGGTTCTCTGGGGCGTATGGCCATTATGGCCCTCAATTTGATGCCCTATATTTCAGCAAGCATCATTGTGCAGTTGATGACAGCGGTTTCTCCCCATTTTGAGGCTCTCAAAAAAGAAGGGGAGTCTGGAAAGCGTAAGTTGAGCCAGTATACCCGCTATGGAACGGTGATCTTGGCGTCGTTTCAGGCCTATGCCATTGCGGTTGGTTTTGAGAAAATGACCGGCCCTTCGGGGGCTTCGGCTGTGATGGATCCTGGGTTATTTTTCAGGCTTTCTACGGTGATTACGTTGGTAGGGTCTACGTTATTTTTGATGTGGTTGGGTGAGCAAATTACAGCCCGGGGAATCGGCAACGGAACCTCTATGATCATTTATGCTGGT
>JBOFRK010000061.1:0-1841 GCA_051650945.1 Alphaproteobacteria bacterium | reverse complement strand
CTTGAAAGCGCAGTTCGCCCTGCTCAACCTGAATCGAAGCGAGTCCCTCTGCATCGGGAGGAGACGTTTCCAGTGTTTCAAGGCGTGTTGCAAGCTCCCTAAAATTGTTATCCACTTCCTCATGGGTGAGTGGAGATCCTTTTACAGAACGGTAAATAAGCATGGTTCATTTTCTTTCTCTATTAGGTTTCACGTCTCCTTAGGCGCAAAAAAGACATCTAAATAGCCCGGGTCATCCGTTGGTTGTTGATATCCAACGGATACGTAAATTTTCTGCGTATCCCCTGCATGAAGTGTTAAGCTCCCATAGCCTTCTTGCAGGGCGGAGGAAAGGTTAAATCCTTCTTCTTGGGTGGGGTGATCCCAAAAGCAAATCCCTTTTTTCATGGCCTCTTCGGGATGCAGAAATGAAACTTGCTTTTGTTTCATCCAGTCGTTTGAGAGCGTCAAGTTGACCACGGTTTGCTCTCCATCTTCTGTAAGGTCATAATAAGTCTGTTGCATGGTTTCGATGGGTTTTCCCGGTTCATAAAAACCGCTGTGGGGTCTTAAAAGACGCTTAATGCCAAACCGACTGGGAGGATTATGAAATAAGTATTCATTTTTCACATAGAGTCTTGATTCTTTCACTAATGAGTCGTGCTGATAGGCGAAAGGTTTTCGGTAAATGAGGTTTTCTTGCCCCTCACCCCCTTTGGTGGCCAGCTCAATTTTAAAATCTCCAAGCTCCAAGCCTTTAAAATATTTGGTTTCAAGGGTGAAGGGAAGTTGTAAAGACCCTTTGCCTTCATAGCGCAGCTCAATAGCTTCACAGCCTCTGTAACCATTAAACCCCTCAAATTTTGCAGCAGGGCCATATAAAGCTTTGGGGCTAAACGTTTCGCCATTAATGCGCAGTTGTGCAGAAGATTGAATCCCTCGATCATGGAGGAATACAGGGCAAATCTTGGCCCTTAAAACAATTTTTAAAGGGAGGACGCTCTGGGTAGACCACTCAACTTCCGAGTCACCCTCTTCTCCTCCGATATTGAGAAAAGGAGTTTCTTGATTAGCAGAAGCTGTTTGGGGGGCTTTATAGCCACCGCCTTGGTTGAAAAAAGGCTTCATGGTGTTATTCCGTTTTTAAATCGTTGTATTAACCCACCTGACGTGGCGAATGACACCTAGATCGCACGGTGGCGTGAATCGTATGCAGCATCGTTTCTTTTCCTTTGAGGGGCGCGAACTTAAGCTGAAGTTCCGTAGCCTTTTCTTTGAGAGAGGATTTATCAACGTGTCCTGTTGCCTCTATTGTTTTTAAAAAATCTTCTTGCTCATGGGCGCTGTTTTTAAGCTGCAGTTGTTGGATAAAAAAAGAGAGGTTTTGATAAGCAAGGGTTGCAAAAGGGTCTTCGGGTTTTTGGTGGTCATACCGCTCATAAAAAATCCCCGTTGGGCTTCGCTGAAGTTGCTGAGGGGATGAAACATGGTATCCAGCGTGGCTATACCCAGGGCTATAAGAAAGCTCATCCTCCGGCTCTTTCAAGCTTTCTGGTTCCTCGCCTGCGCCGGTGTTCAACCCAAGGGTCACCTCTACATGCTGGCTTCCGGTTTCGCCTTCTGCGACCATGTGGTAGGCGATCACCTTCCCGTGCACTTTCCCCCCTGGAAGCCTTGGGTCATCCAGAAAAACCGTATGGTCCAGGGTTAAGGCATGGAGCTGTTTCCAGGTTCCTGAAAAGGAGACTTCTAAACAGCGCGCCTGATAGGCCAAATAAGTTTTAGCGCGCTCCAGCGCGTGCTCAAAGGCCTGATACCCGCGATCTGTCAGAAAAAAAGACCCGCGCCCCGGAAAGCCCAGG
>JBOFRK010000060.1:0-1270 GCA_051650945.1 Alphaproteobacteria bacterium | reverse complement strand
AGCAGCAGCCCTCGCCTATGACCTCGATACGCACCCAGAGGGATTATACGGCGTCTATGACCTGGGGGGAGGAACCTTTGATTTTTCCCTTTTAAAGATGGAAAAAGGAATCTTTCGGGTTTTAGCAACAGGGGGAGATTTGGCCCTGGGGGGAGATGATGTTGATCAAGCAATCGCGGTACACGCCCTGAAAAATCGCTTTCATAAGCTTCCCTTTGAGCAGCAAAAACAGATCTTGGAAAAAGCCAAGCAAACCAAAGAAAAATTGAGCCTTGAGCCCAGCGCCGTTTTAGAATTGGGAGAGGGGCTTGGGGATGGGACGCCCCAACAGGTTCCTTTTTCCCAAAACACCCTCAACCTGTTGGTAGAGCCTTTTGTAAACCGAACCCTGTTTCTCGTTCAACAGGTGTTGAAAGATGCTGGAATCGATAAAGCAGACCTTTTGGGGGTGATTTGTGTGGGGGGCTCAACCCGCTTGGCTTATGTGCAACGGGCTTTAACCGATTTTTTCCAGCGCCCTCCCCTAACCTCTCTAGATCCGGATTATGCAGTGGCCATGGGGGCTGCCAAACAGGCTGAAGCCCTAACACGAGGCGCCTCTCATTTATTGCTAGACATCACCCCTCTTTCTCTGGGGATTGAGACGATGGGGGGGCTTGTGGAGCGGTTGATCTCTCGCAATGCTCCCATCCCAACCCAAGTTTCCCAAACCTTTACAACTTTTCAAGATAACCAAAGCGCCATGAAAATCCACGTGGTTCAAGGGGAACGGGAGATGGTGAAAGATTGCCGTTCTTTGGCTCACTTTGAGCTACGGGGAATTCCTCCCATGCCCGCAGGGATGGCTCGAATCCATGTGACGTTCAGCTTAGATGCAGATGGCCTTCTAACAGTAAGGGCTCAAGAAAAAACAACGCAAATTTTCCAAGAAATTGAGGTCAAGCCAAGCTATGGCTTAGGGCCAGACAAGATGCGACAGCTTTTGGAAGAAAGCAGGCAGTTTGCTTCAGAAGATTTACTCAAACGGCTTTGGGAACAAAAAAAACTGGAGGCCCTTCAATCTTTAAGAGAAGTTGAAAAATTATTGAAGCAAAGCCCAGCTTTTCTTTCCCAAGCTGATATCGACGTTTTGACCCGAGCTTGCCAAGAGCTTCGCCAAGCAATTGAAGGGAAGCAGCTTCAACAGCTTTCTGAGCAGCTTGAAACGTTTACCAAGTGCTGCTTGCCTTTTATAGAAAAAGCCCTTCAAGGGGCAATCCAGGATGGCGCG
>JBOFRK010000059.1:0-8419 GCA_051650945.1 Alphaproteobacteria bacterium | reverse complement strand
ACTTTGGTGGTGAGGTAGAACGGATCTTATCCATGGTTGACGGCGTTCTTTTGTTGGTGGATTCTGCAGAAGGTGTTATGCCCCAAACAAAATTTGTGTTGGCTAAAGCTCTGAAGCGTGGGCTCAAACCTATTGTGATTGTTAACAAGATTGACCGCCCAGATGCGCGCTCTGAAGACGTACATTTAGAGGTCTTAGAATTATTTTCCCTCCTGGATGCTTCGCCAGAACAGATGGATTTCCCCGTTTTGTACGCGTCAGGTCGTCAAGGATGGGCAGTTAAGGAACTAGGCGACGCCCAAGAGAATTTGACGCCCCTGTTTGAAGAAATGGTTCGCAGCATTCCTGAAGTTCAAGGAGATAAAGAAGCACCATTGCGGGTGTTGGTTTCGTTACTAGAAGTTAACCCTTATCTGGGGCGCATCTTGATCGGTCGCGTCGCTGAGGGAACTTTAAAAGTTAACCAAACCCTCAAGGCCCTTTCTTTGGACGGAAAAACTGTAGAACAAGCCCGCGTTACAAAGCTTATGCGCTTCCAGGGTATTGAAAAAGTTGCTGTAGAGGAGGTTCGCACAGGAGACATCATCGCCATCGCGGGGTTTGAAAAAGCGTCAGTCACCCACACCCTATGTGCGCCAGAGGTAACAGAACCTCTCGAGACACTTCCCATTGATCCTCCCACCCTTTCCATCGTGTTTGCTGTTAATGATAGCCCGTTTGCAGGGAAAGAAGGCTCTAAAGTAACCTCACGAGCCATTCGTGATCGCCTTCTCCAAGAAGCCGAAGGTAACGTGGCGATTCAGGTTACAGAGACAGCAGAAAAAGATGCGTTTGATGTGGCAGGGCGTGGTGAACTTCAATTGGGCATTTTGATTGAAACCATGCGCCGAGAAGGGTTTGAGCTTTCGATTATGCGCCCGCGGGTTTTGTATCAAAAAGATCCCGAAACAGGTAAAAATTTGGAACCCCTTGAAGAGTTGCAGGTAGACGTAGATGAGCCCTATACAGGTATTGTCATCGAAAAGCTGAGCTTGCGACGCGGAGAAATGGTGGAGATGAAACCTTCAGGAGGCGGCAAGGTGCGGCTTAGCTTCATCATTCCTTCACGGGGGCTCATTGGGTATCAAGGGGAATTTTTAACAGACACCAGAGGCTCTGGCGTGATGAGCCGTCTGTTCCACGGTTATGCCCCCCACAGAGGCCCCATTGAGGAACGACGCAACGGTGTGCTGATCTCCAACAGCACGGGTGTTGCGGCAGATTATGCTTTATTTAACCTTGAAGAGCGAGGCGTTCTATTTATTGGAGGGAACGTGCCTGTTTATGAGGGCATGATTATCGGGGAGCATAGCAGAGAGAATGATTTAGAGGTTAATCCTTTGAAAGCCAAGCAACTTACGAACTTTCGGGCTGCAGGTAAAGACGAGGCTGTGCGCCTTACGCCACCTCGGTTGATGACCTTGGAGCAAGCCATTACGTATATTCAAGGAGATGAGTCTGTTGAAATTACGCCAAAATCTATTCGGTTACGGAAAATTTTGCTGAATCCCCACGATCGCAAAAAAGCAGGACGATCTGGCAGAACTGATTGAAAAAAATAAATTTTTTATTTGCTAAAATTTAGTTTGTCGGTAGGATATTAGCGTGCCAGTGAATCTTTTGATGGAAAACGATTCTGCGATGTTTTTGAAGTTTTTTTTGTGCCTGATTTCTTACCTGCTGGGAAGCATTCCCTCTGGGCTTATATTGACGCGCCTTCATAAAATGGACGATATACGTCAAGCAGGATCTGGCAACATTGGCGCTACCAATGTTTTACGGTTGGGGGGTAAAAAATTAGGCTTTTTAACCCTTTTGGCCGATTTTCTCAAAGGTGCGCTTCCAGTTGGCTCTGCGTTGTTTTTGTGCCCTGAAATAGCTTCCCTTTCAGCTATTTGCGCCGTTTTGGGGCACGTTTTCCCGGTTTGGCTTCAATTTCGGGGCGGGAAAGGGGTCGCCACCAGCCTTGGGGTTCTTTCGGTTCTTTCATTCACATCTACCGTATTGTGTTGTTTAGTTTGGTTAGGGGTTGTGCGGGTGACGCGCTATGCATCACTGTCTTCGTTGGTTGCTTTTTCATGTCTTCCTGTTTTCCTTCTTTTTCTTGGGGAAACGCACCTCTTGCTGATGAGTCTGATCCTGTTGGGGATAGCAGTTTATACCCACAGGGAAAATATCCACCGATTGTTCTTAAAAACTGAATTTAAAATAGGTGAAAAGAGGGAGTTATAAAAAAAATGGCACGTAAGCCTAAAAAAACTTTGCAAAGGGGAGAAATTTTTAATTTTACTGAGGAGGCTAAACTGCATTGGTTGCGGCTGTTGCGGACAGAAAATATTGGCCCTGTAACATTCTACCATTTGTTGAACCGCTTTGGCACCGCAGAAGAAGCGCTCAAGCGGTTACCTGATATCGCCTATCGTACGGGGCGCAAAACGCCGCTTCAAATTCCTTCTCTAAAGGAAATTGTAAAAGAATACGAAAGCTATCAAGCGCTGGGGATTCATTTGATTGCACGTCCAGACCCAGATTATCCAGAAATTTTAGGAAAAATTTCGGATGCCCCGCCTTTATTGAGCGTGATTGGCCGTGTTGAATTGCTCCGAAAGCCTATGTTTGGGGTTGTAGGAGCTCGAAATGCCTCAGCTGTGGGGAGGCAAATGGCAGAAGATTATGCAGAAAAGCTTGGCCGCGAAGGCATGATCGTTGTATCAGGCCTTGCGCGTGGTATTGATACCCACGCCCATAAAGGCAGCCTGGCAACAGGCACCATTGCTGTGCTACCTGGCGGTGTGGATCAAATCTACCCACCTGAAAATAAAGTGCTTTATAAAACTATTTCGGAAGAAGGTCTCTTAATTTCTGAAACTCCCCTTGGGACCGCACCTCAAGCAAGCCTTTTCCCAAGGCGAAATCGTTTAATTTCAGGACTTTCTTGGGGAATTTTAGTGGTGGAAGCTGCTTTAAAATCAGGCTCTTTGCTAACGGCTCATTTAGCGGCTGAACAGGGGCGTGAAGTTTTTGCCATTCCTGGAAATCCTATGGATCCCCGTTCTCGCGGGACAAATGCGTTAATCCGTCAAGGAGCAATTTTAGTTCAGGATACAGACGATATTTTGGAAGAATACCAAAAACACCGCTATGTTTCTCTGGCTGAGGAAGAAGATGGGTATAATGAGGAAGAAGAAGAAACTTTCGAAGCCATCTCTGATGACGTTATAGAGCAAGCTCGTCAAGAAATTTGGAAAGCCTTAAATCAAGTTCCGATTACCTTGGAGGATCTGTGTAACGTGCTGCATATACCAATAGGGATCACAAGAATTGCTGTTATTGAGATGGATGTTGCAGGCTTTATCGATTGGCATCCGGGTGGAAAAATCTCCCTCGCATCTTGAAGAAATAAACGTCCTTAGGTTTTTCATCACTTTAAGAGCCTTCAGGAAACCCCACGTTCGTAAGGTAGAGCCCTTCAGGGGGTGCTGTGGGTCCAGCCAGGCGACGCTCCTTGCATAAAAGCATGTCTTGTATTTTGATGGGGGGCCAGAACCCCTCCCCCACGCGCTTAAGGGAGCCAACCATAATGCGAACCTGGTTATGTAAAAAAGACCTGGATTGAATATCAAAGAAGATGTGGTGGCCCTTTCGGCTTATAGAGAGCTGATCTAACGTGCGCATGGCTGAAGCGGCCTGGCATTCACTGGAGCGAAAGCTGGAAAAATCGTGGTGACCCACCAAATAAGCAGCCCCTTCTTCCATAGCCTCCAAGCAAAGAGGGCGATGCACCCACCACACCCGTTTGCGCTCTAAAACGCTTTCGCTGGGCCGGTTTAAGATGATGTACTGATAGTGTCTGGAAATAGCAGAGAATCTAGCATGGAAAGTTTCAGGAACCTCCACCGCGTCTAAAACCCGAACAGGAAGCTCATGTAAATAAAAGTTGAGCCCCCGACGCCACGCATCGCAAGAAACAAGAGCATCGCTCTGGACATGGGCCACTTGGCCCGTTGCGTGAACCCCTTGGTCTGTGCGTCCAGAACCTTGAACCTGAAGCAGCTTGCCGGTTAAAGAAAGAATGGCTTCTTCCAAGGCTTGCTGAACTGTGAACGCATCCTTCTGGCGCTGCCAGCCAGAGAAAAAAGAGCCATCATATTCAAGGGTTAATTTATAGCGAGGCATCGTACCTTAAACAGGGTTAGAGATCCGGGTGTGGTGGTGGATCTCCACACAAAACAGAAACCCAAACCCAATCAGCAACGTCAGCATAGATGTTCCACCGTAAGACATCAAGGGAAGCGGAACCCCCACCACAGGCAACAACCCCATCACCATCGCCATGTTGATAAAGGCATGGAAAAAAAAGACGCTTGTGACCCCCAAGGCCAGCAGATGGGTAAAAATGAAGCGAGACCTAAGGGTAATTCGATAAGATAAAATCAAGATACCTGCGTAAAGGGCTAAAAGCGCCAAACACCCCATCATCCCCATTTCTTCTCCCAGCATGGTGAAGATGAAATCTGTTTGCTTTTCAGGAAGAAAATTGAGATGGCTCTGGGTTCCTGCCATAAACCCCTTCCCCCATAAACCACCAGACCCCAACGCAATCTTGGATTGTAAAATATGATATCCCGCACCTAACGGGTCTTGCTCTGGGTCTAAAAAGATGAAGATACGTTTTTTTTGATAATCTCGCAGGAGGCTCCACAAAATGGGAAAAGCTGCCGCGCAGGCTCCTCCACCTGCTATAAAAATCCACAGCCTAAACCCAGCTGCAAAACAGAGCACCAATCCTACCAAAATCAAGATGCCTGCTGTTCCAAGATCGGGTTGCCGAAGTACCAACAAAGAGGGGACAGCAATGAGAAGAACTGGGGTCCAGATATTTCTGAGCAACGGGATGTTTCTCTCACCCAACCCATGAAAATAGCGGGCGAGGGCAAGGACTAAAGCTATTTTCATCAACTCCGAAGGCTGGAGCTGAAATATGTAAAGGTCCACCCAACGCTGGGCTCCCATGCCAACAAACCCCATAGCCTCAACACACGCCAAAAGGGCCAGGCAAGCCCCATAAAAAAAGTAAGCTTGGCCCATCCAAAACCGGATATCCACAAGGCTGATCCCAAGCATGAACGTAGCGCCAAACCCAAAACGGATCATTTGTTTGAGCGTCCAAGGTGTCCAGCTTCCCCCAGCAGCAGAGTAAAGCAGCAAAAAACCAAAACAGGCAACCAAGGTGATCATTAGAAGGAGCCACCACGGCAGAAGCCCCCACTTCTTTCCAAGGGACAATGCAGATGAAGAAAAAAGAGCCATGAAATTAACCTGTTTCTATCCTGAAACCTTAAACGGGCTGCATCACACGGTGAAGGCGCTTTAGGCTGAGGGATGGGCCCAAAATCTCCAAAATTGAAAAAAGGCTTGGAGAAACCGTTTTGCCCGTCACGGCAGCCCGTAAAGGTTGTGCCAATTGCCCCAGCTTAACCCCTTGAGCCTCTGCAACCTGACGCGCACATGCCTCTAGGTTTTGGGAAGTCCAATTTTCCGTAATATTTTCAGAAGCAATCCTAAAGGCTTGGATAAGCGTAAGGTTTGTTTCTGTCAAAAGCATTTTCGCAGCATCATCATAACCTGGAAGATCTTCCCAAAGATAGAAACCCGCAGACTCCGCCAACTCAACCAACGTTTTGGCTCGCTCTTTGAGCTCAGGAAGCCCTTTTAAAAGGCGCTCCTGCCCTTGCGGGGTTTCGGGGTAGCCCTGCTGCTGCAAATAAGGTAAGAGGCTTTCCAGAAGCATATTATCGGCAAGGTGACGCAGGTAGTGAGCATTCATATGGCGCAATTTCGCACTATCAAAACGAGCTGGGGAACGGCCAATAGCGCCCAATGAAAACCACGCAATGGCTTTTTCAGTGGATATGAGTTCATCATCCCCATGGCTCCAGCCAAGTCGCAGAAGATAGTTACGCATCGCTTCTGGTAAAAAGCCTCTATCACGGTAAGCTTCCACCCCCAAGGCGCCATGGCGCTTGGAAAGTTTGGCCCCATCTTCTCCATGGATGAGAGGTATATGGGCAAATTGCGGTATGTCCCATCCCATCGCGCGATAGAGGTTTCCCTGGCGAAACCCATTGGTGAAATGGTCGTTTCCGCGGATGACGTGGGTGATGCCCATATCATGGTCATCCACCACCACTGAGAGCATATAGGTAGGCGTGCCATCAGCTCGCAACAGCACCATATCATCCAGCTGACAGTTTTGAACCCGCACCTCTCCTTGAACCAAATCTTGGGTGACGGTTTCTCCCTTCTGGGGCATTTTTAAGCGAACCACCGGGTTTACGCCCTCCGGCGCTTCTTCCGGGGAACGATCCCGCCAGCGTCCATCGTAAAGGGGAGGCTTACCTTCTTTGGCTGCTTGGGTTTTCATGGCCTCCAACTCTTCTGGGGAACAATAACATAAATAAGCTTTTCCACGGCTCAAAAGCTCTTGAGCAACTTCTTGATGGCGCCCTATCCGGGAAAATTGAAAAACCACTTCGTCATCGTGGTCCAGTCCCAGCCATTTGAGGCCATCAAAAATAGCGTCAACGGCTTCCTGGGTGGAACGAGCCCGGTCTGTATCTTCGATGCGTAACAAAAATTTTCCGCCCATATGGCGCGCAAAAAGCCAATTAAACAGAGCAGTCCTCGCTCCGCCAATGTGCAGAAAACCCGTAGGCGAAGGCGCAAACCTTACCACAACAGGAGGAGAAGACACTGAAACAGACATCAAAAAATCTCACAGCGTTAAAAGGGTTTATAAATAACCAAGTAAACCATGATCGCCGCAATGATGAAAGGGATTTCATTAACCCAACGAAAAAAAGTATGGCTTTTGGTGTTGCGTCGATCTCGAAACGCTTTCCACCAGCGGATCATCCAAACATGCAATCCTGCTAATACAAGCGCTAGGGAAAATTTGATCCAAAACCAAAGAGGTGCGCCAGTTAACATCCCTGGATAGCAAGCAAGCAAACCGCCAAGCAAAAAAACTGCGATCTTTGCTGGCAGCATGATCCCTCGCAGAAGGCGTCGCTCCATCACCACAAAAAGAGCATAGGTGTGAGACGTTGCAGGTTCCATCGCATGGTAAACAAACAACCGGGGAAGATAAAGCAACCCTGCCATCCACGCAATAAAAGAGAGAATGTGAAGCACTTTCAATAAAGAATAAAAATCTGAAACCCAATCCATGGCGTTTTCTTACACCTCAATTGGTTTGCTTGGATCGTTGCCAACAAGCAGATGCATCTTGCGGGCAAATCTCACAAAATTTCTTCCGGTCTTTCACAAAACGTGCAAGGCCTCGTATGAAGTAGGGATGGCAAGAAACAGTCCCAAGACGTTCATAGTGCTCAATGCCTAAATCGCGCGCTTTTTGGCGGTAGGTTACGTCTAACTCAACGAGGGTCTCTGAATGCTCACTCACAAACGAAACAGGAACCACCAAAACTGGCTCTTGATTTTTGGCAGCTTCCCCAAGGGCTTCATCAAGGCTGGGACGTGTCCACTCCAAAGGTCCTACCTTGCTTTGGTAGCAGATGGTCCACTCAAGGGAATGGGGCTCCAGGGCTTTTAAAACTTCTTTAACTGAGCGATGGATATGGGAAACGTAGGGGTCTCCAGATTTTACGATACGTTGAGGAAGCCCATGGGCAGAAAAAAGCAACCTGGGTGCTTTTTTAAAAACAGGTAAGCGCTGATGGATAAGGTCTGCTGTTGCTTCAGCAAAGCCATGAAGCTCTGGATAACAACACAGTAATGTCGTCTGGCACGGGAGGGAGTGCTTGGCTATTTGACGTTGAAATTCTTTAAAGGCAGAACCTGTGGTGGTTGTTGAAAATTGGGGATAAAGCGGAAGCAAAACAACCTCGTCCGGGTTTTCTGCTTGAATATAGGGCATGATAGATCCAATGAAAGGAGGTGCGTGGCGCATGGCTACAAAAACAGAATACCCTTTTCCAAGGGCTTTTTCAAGGGCTTGAGCTTGGGCCTGGGTGTTTTCAAACAGGGGGGATTTTCCACCCAGCTGGCTGTAAATGTGTTCAGCTTCAGGGGTCCGCCTGCGTGCAATCCAGCGGGCAAGCAGCTTACGTGGCCAGCTTGGAAGAGGCAGAATGGCTGGGTCTTCAAACAAGCTTTTTAAAAAGGGGTAGACCCCCCTAAGGTCTAAAGGCCCCCCTAAATTAAGCAAAATAACAGAGGTTTTTTCAACGTTTTTCACGGGTGCTGAAGCTTTTTTTAACATGGTGATGCGCCATACTCCCGAATGTTTCGAATTAATTCACCGATATGTTCCAACGGTGTTTGGGGTAGCATGCCATGACCCAGGTTGAAAATAAAA
>JBOFRK010000058.1:0-7904 GCA_051650945.1 Alphaproteobacteria bacterium | reverse complement strand
CAATCTGAAGAAACACGAAATTCAACTAATTTTTTCTTAGGCTCCACCTTAGCTTTAGAAAAATGCCCTCTCAAAGCCTTGGAAATACGCTTAACCTTAGCGACGCCCCCCCCCACTTGCAAAGCTGTGTAACCGTCTTTTTTTTCAGTTTTTTGAGCAACAACTTGGCAATCTTCAGCACACAACAGCGTAACAGGAACCTGCTCACCATCGCCTGTAAAAATACTAGTCATTCCTAATTTTCGGAAAATTATCCCTGTACGCATGACCCTTAAACCTTAATCTCGATATCAACATTAGCTGGAAGCTCTAACTTCTTAAGCGCTTCGACGGTCTGAGGCGTCCAAGATCCAATATAGATCAAACGGTTAAAAGTCCTGCTCTCAAACTGTTGACGCGCTTTTTTAAAAATATGAGGAGAGCTCAAAAGCGTAAATTTCTCTATGCGCCGAGGCATAGGAATAGGACCTGTGACGATAGCACCCGTACGTTTAGCTGCACTTGCAATTTTCCCCGCAGAGCCATCCAAAGCCTTGTGGTCATACCCCCTCAAACGAACTCGTATATTTTGGTTTGACCCTTTTTGCCCCGACATATGAAATGAACTCCTTTTTTCAAAACTATTTTGAGGAAGAGGAAATACGCCCTCTCCCCCCACAACAACCAAAAACCCTAGGCGATAATTTTTGAAACAACGCCTGCGCCAACCGTACGGCCACCTTCTCTGATAGCGAAACGAAGCCCTTGATCCATAGCAATAGGCTGAATCAACTTAACGGTAAACTTCAAGTTATCTCCCGGCATCACCATTTCAACCCCCTCAGGAAGCGAAACAACACCCGTCACATCTGTTGTTCTGAAATAAAACTGAGGCCGATAATTTCCGAAAAAAGGCGTGTGACGACCACCTTCTTCTTTTGTCAAAATATAAGCTTCACACTCAAATTCTGTGTGAGGCTTAATACTTCCAGGCGCCGCAAGAACCTGTCCTCTTTCCACATCTTCACGCTTAGTACCACGCAACAACGCACCAATGTTATCTCCAGCCTCCCCTTGATCAAGAAGCTTTCTAAACATCTCAACACCCGTCACGGTCGTTTTTTGGGTTGGATTAAGTCCTACAATCTCGACCTCTTCACCAACTTTAACAATTCCAGACTCAACACGACCCGTAACAACCGTACCACGACCAGAAATGGAAAAAACATCTTCAATTGGCATTAAGAAAGGACGATTTTTTGGACGTTCAGGTTGCGGAATGTAAGCATCAACCGCATCCATCAATTTTTCAACCGCATCTTCACCAATGGCCTTCTCTTTGCCCTCCAGAGCACATAAAGCAGACCCACGGATAACAGGAATATCATCACCAGGAAATTTGTAACTTGAGAGAAGCTCACGAATTTCCATTTCCACAAGGTCCAGAAGCTCCGGATCATCCACCATGTCAACCTTGTTCATAAACACAACCAGAGCAGGAACACCCACCTGACGTGCCAACAAAATGTGCTCGCGGGTTTGAGGCATAGGCCCATCAGCAGCATTGACAACCAAAATAGCACCGTCCATTTGGGCAGCGCCTGTGATCATGTTTTTCACATAGTCCGCGTGCCCCGGACAGTCAACATGGGCATAGTGCCGCTTTTTCGTCCAATACTCAATATGAGCCGTTGAAATCGTGATACCACGCGCGCGCTCTTCGGGCGCCGCATCAATTTGATCGTAAGCTTTGAATTCGGCACCACCTTTTTGGGCCAAAACTTTTGTAATAGCAGCCGTCAACGTCGTTTTGCCGTGATCAACGTGACCAATCGTACCTATGTTGCAGTGAGGCAGATCGCGATTAAATTTTTCTTTTGCCATCTCTCTTTTCCTTTTCTTAAATAAACAAATCTATATTAAATGTCTAAGCAAACTTAGCCCGAATTTCTTCCGCAAGCAATTGAGGAACCTGCTCGTAGTGATCAAAATTCATTGAAAACTGAGCTCGCCCTTGGGTCATCGAACGCAACGTATTGACGTATCCAAACATAGACGCCAAGGGAACCTCCGCCAAAAGCAAACGTGCATTAGCCTGCTGATCCATACCTTTGATCTGTCCACGACGACTGTTCAAATCCCCAATCACATCCCCCAAATAATCCTCCGGCGTCACAACCTCAACCCGCATGATAGGCTCCAACAACCTCGGCGTACATTTTGGGATCCCCTCTCGAAACGCAGACCTCGCCGCAATTTCAAAGGCCAAAACACTCGAGTCAACGTCATGATAAGCACCATCAATCAGCGTCGCCTTAAAGTCAACCATGGGAAAGCCGGCAATGACCCCCGTATCCAAAATAGAACGCAATCCCTTTTCAACCCCAGGAATATATTCTTTCGGAACAACCCCTCCCACAACCGCACTGGAAAAAATAAATCCCGTACCTGCAGGCTGAGGCTCAAATCGTAACTTGATTCTCGCAAACTGTCCAGCACCACCAGACTGTTTTTTATGGGTATAATCAATTTCAGCTACCCGCGTAATCGTCTCACGGTAAGCAACCTGAGGAGCACCCACATTTGCATCAACTTTAAATTCACGCCTCAGGATATCAACTTTAATCTCAAGATGCAACTCCCCCATCCCCTTAATAACCGTTTGGCCTGTCTCAGGATTCGTTGAAACTTTGAAAGAAGGATCTTCAGAAGCAAGCCTTGCCAACGCAAGGGACATCTTTTCTTGATCCGCTTTGGTTTTTGGCTCAACCGCGATATCAATAACCGGATCAGGAAAATCCATCCGCTCTAAAACAATGGGCTTCAACGGATCACAAAGCGTATCCCCCGTCGTTGTATCTTTCAATCCGCACAGAGCAACAATATCACCCGCATAAGCTTCCTTGATATCTTCACGGGAATTTGCATGCAGCAGCAACATACGCCCTACACGCTCTTTCTTATCTTTCACAGAATTCAAAACATAAGAACCCGCCTCAAGGCATCCCGAATAAACCCTAAGGTACGTCAAAGAACCCACAAAAGGATCCGTCATAATCTTAAACGCAAGACCTGAAAAAGACTCTTTATCTGAAGTTTTTCGACTATCCTCAAGCTCACCATCCAGAGAGGTTCCCTTCACATCAGGAACATCTAAAGGCGAAGGAAGATAATCTGCTACCGCATCTAAAAGCGGCTGAACCCCTTTGTTTTTAAAGGCAGATCCACAAAAAACAGGAACAAACGCGAATTTCAAAGTTCCTTTTCTTAAACAGCGCTTTAACGTCTCTTCATCCGGCTCTTTTCCGTCCAAATATTCTGAAAGCACTGCATCGTCTTGCTCAACAGCAATCTCAACCATCTTGGCACGGTAGCCTTTGGCTTCATTCAAAAGATTTTCAGGAATTTCCTCAATGGAAAATTGAGCACCAAGAGAGTCATCGTGCCACCTAAAAGCCTTCATGGTTACCAAATCAACGATCCCAACAAAATCGCTTTCCGAACCAATTGGAAGCTGCAACACCAATGGATTCGCACCCAAGCGGTCTATCATCATTTGGACGCAACGAAAAAAATTTGCACCAGTCCGATCCATTTTGTTCACAAAACAGATCCGAGGAACTTTATATTTATTAGCTTGACGCCAAACCGTCTCTGATTGCGGCTCAACCCCAGCAACCCCATCAAATACAGCAACCGCGCCATCCAGCACACGCAAAGAACGTTCAACCTCAATGGTAAAATCAACATGCCCAGGCGTATCAATGATATTGATCCGATACCCATTCCAAAAACACGTAGTCGCCGCAGAAGTAATCGTGATGCCACGTTCTTGCTCCTGCTCCATCCAGTCCATCGTCGCAGTACCTTCATGAACTTCGCCAATTTTATGGGTACGCCCCGTATAATAAAGAATACGCTCCGTTGTTGTGGTCTTGCCCGCATCAATATGGGCAGCAATCCCAATGTTACGGTATTTATCTAAAGGAGTCGCACGAGCCATTTTTATCTACAGACCTCTCTACCAACGATAATGTGAAAATGCTTTATTGGCCTCTGCCATACGATGCGCTTCTTCACGCCGCTTAATCGCAGCTCCTCGATTTTGGGAAGCCCCCAAAAGCTCTGCAGCCAAGGACTCTCCCATCGTTTTTTCAGAACCATCCTTCACCCGATCCCTCGCCCCTTTAATCAACCACCGCGTTGCCAAAGCTTGAGAACGACTAGCCCTCACTTCAACCGGAACCGGATAAGTAGCGCCACCCACACGCCTAGAACGAACCTCAACAGCCGGCTTCACGTTATCCACCGCCGCGTGAAAAATCTGACGCGCATCCTGACC
Organism: Alphaproteobacteria bacterium; assembly: GCA_051650945.1. Taxonomy (GTDB): domain Bacteria; phylum Pseudomonadota; class Alphaproteobacteria; order Holosporales; family JBOFFI01; genus JBOFFI01. Next base: position 3,583 of record JBOFRK010000058.1, on the reverse strand, counting down.
GCCTTTCTGCTCAATACGCTGCAGCGCTCCGTAAACAATCCGCTCAGCAACTGATTTTTTTCCACCATACATCAAGCAGTTAATAAATTTCCCCAAAACGGAATCCCCATAACGAGCATCCAACACAACAGGACGCTTTTCTGCAGCACGACGACGTGACATCTCTTCCAACTCCTACTTCGGCTTCTTAGCACCATATTTCGAACGACTTTTCATCCGCTTTTTCACCCCAAGGGTATCCAAAGCCCCACGAACAATGTGATAACGCACACCTGGCAAGTCAGGAACACGCCCTCCACGAATCAACACAATAGAGTGTTCTTGAAGATTGTGCCCTTCACCCGGAATATAGCCTGTCACCTCTTCACCGTTTGTCAAACGAATACGCGCAATCTTACGTAAAGCCGAGTTTGGCTTCTTCGGCGTAGTCGTGCTAACACGCGTACAAACGCCTCTTTTTTGAGGACATCCCATAAGAGCCGGCGATTTATTTCGCCGCCCCCGATCCTCACGAGGCTTTCGCAGCAACTGGTTAATCGTTGGCATCGAACCTTTTTCCTTTCTTATTCCTGCACTTCACTTTTTTATAAAAGCAGAAATCTCAACTCTGTCAGCCGCTCACACCAAGAAAACTACATGGGTTTTCTATAAGCACAACCTCAAAAATTTCACACGCTTTCTAAGCATCCTATAAGTGCCGGATAGTAAAGTGGAGAAAGCCCGACGTCAAGAGGAGATTTCTGTTTTAATGTTTTTTCTCTTAAAAAAGGAAAAAAACATCTTGGAAACCCCAATTTAAAAATCCCACCGGTTATGAACCCAGAACCATTGCTCCGGATGTTGACGGACCCACCCCTCAATAGATGCATTCACCCGCAACATGAGCGCATTAAGATCTCCCTCAAGGCTGAGAGGCGGATGAAAAATCACTTTAAAAAAAACACCTTCTAAACGCACAACTTGGACAGGAATCAAACAACAATCAAGCCGTTGCGCGAGCTTCCCAATACCAGACGCCGTCATAGATGGATACCCCATAAAAGGCACCTCCATCCCATTATTCATTTTCTGGTCTGCCAAAACAAAAACATGCTTTTTTTCAAGCAGAGCTTTACGCATCATCCTGGCTCCCGCAGAGCTTTTTGTAAGCACATCCGAAACCGCTTCACGCTGAAAATAACGCATCGCAGCATCCACCCATTTGTTGTTGGCCGCGCGATAAACCTGCAACACAGAAATCCCTTGAAGCTTTGCAGCTAACGTAGCCATTTGCCAGTTGCCCAAATGCCCCGTAAAAAAAATAGCAGCCTTTCCTGATTCTTGTAATTTTTCCAAAACTTCACGCCCCTCTACACATAAATAGGGACGTTGTCCTGGTTTTAGACCCTTCATTTGACGCAATATATGGGCACTGTGCATATATTCTGCGACAACCCTACCAAAATTATCCCACATCCCGCCCAAGATAATCCCAAGTTCCTCCTCGGTTTTTTCAGGAAAAATGCGCCTTAAATTTTTTGATGCTGTTCGGCGGGATGCCCCTAAAAAAGGACCTGCTAATTTAGCAATAGCACCCCCCAAAGAAGACGCCCAAGAAAGAGGTAATATTTTATAAACAAGAATAATAAAAGTAAATCCAACGCTTTCTAGAAAATAGCGCGCTTTTTTAAGCAAATTCTTGAGCAATTTTATCAAAACCCAGGCCCTACAAAATCTGGAAGCTTATGTACCCATGCCTTAAAGCTGTCTCCGCGCTGTTCAAAATCTCGAAATTGGTCAAAACTGGTGCACGCAGGCGAAAGCAAAACCAAAGGATTTGGCGCCTGATCTTCTAACGCTTGTTGATGGGCTTGGGCGCAAGCTGCTTCAAGGGTATAACTCAATTTATGAGGAATCCCACGCTCTTGAAGCAAAGAAGAAAATAATTCCACCGCCTCCCCTATCACAAAAGCCTGCTTTACATAAGAGAAAACATGCTTAAGCGCGCCCAGGTCTTGTTGTTTGGGTCTACCTCCAACGATCCAATAAAGGGTGTGACGCGGCCCAAGGGTTGAAAGCGCTTTTTCAGCAGCTTCCGGGTTTGTCGCTTTGCTATCATTATAATAATGAACCCCTTGGCAAAGCCCAACATATTCCTGTCGATGCGCTAACCCCTTAAAGCTGAGTAACCCTTGTTTTAACACGTCAGAAGAAAGTCCCAAAATCCTCCCCACTGCATAAGCCGCCGCTGCATTTTGATGATTATGCGGGCCTTGCAAAGAAATTGCCTTTTCAAGGGAAAATGAGCAAGGCGATGCTCTGTCCAAATCATCATATAACACCCCATCGATACAGGAAATGCCACCCTCCACAACATACTTTGCAGAAATAAAAACCCGGCGCTGGGGCAAGAGCCCTGAGGTCCCTCCCGCACTTATTTCATCCAAAATTGCCTGGGTTTTTTCATCATCAATCCCCAAAACACCGCTTTTTGCTCGTCGAAAAATCTTCCGCTTTGCAGCAATATACCCCTCCATTCCGCCGTGGCGCTCTAAATGATCCGGTGAAATATTAAGCAAAACAGCGCACGCTAACTCTAAGGAAGGTGTCAGCTCTAGCTGATAAGACGAAAGCTCCAACACATAAAAACCATGGGAAGGGAGGGGAGAAAGTTCTAAAGCCGGAACCCCTATATTCCCTGCCGCCACTGCAGGAAACCCTGCCTGCTGGATCAGATGAGCCACCAACGCCGTGGTGGTAGATTTGCCATTGGTCCCTGTTATAGCAACTGCGGACGCTTGAAGTTTTGCCCTAAAAAAACATTCTATATCTCCAATAGGAACAAGCCCTTGCAACTCTGCCAAAACAGCCGCAGGGTGCGGCGCCGGGTAACGATGCGGAATCCCAGGGGAAAGAATGAATCCTTGAACAGCTGCCCAATCCAGCGAAGAAGGAGCCTGTAAAGCAATGCCTTGGGCATGTGCCGCCTCCCTAGCTTTAGGATTGTCATCCCAGCCAAGAACTTTGGCGCCGCTTTTCTGAAGCACCTGGGCAGTCAAAACCCCAGAGCGCCCAAGCCCTAAAACAAAAACCGTCTGATCTCGAAAAAAAGGAACGGATATCATAAGCAGCCCTTCATCTAAACACATTTTTTGTGCCTTCCCCAAGCTCAATTGTCAATCTAAAAGGTTAGAATCATCTCGAATTTCTTGGAAAAGCTTTCAAGCCACCTTCAAAATCGAAAAATCTTCTATTTTTAACGTTTTGAAAATTTTTTTAGAGGTAAATGAAGCAATAGAGGGGAAAAAAAGGAGCTTTTTAGAGGTGAAAATCGGCAAGCCTGACCAGCGGCTCAAAGATAAAATCAGATACTATTTATTAGGGAACCCCCTCAAAAGCAGCGCCCTTCACCACGAAAGACTCGGGATTTTTGCGGCCCTCGCGCTATTTGCAGTGGATGCCCTTTCTTCTGTGGCTTACGCAACAGAGGAAATAATCCTTGTGTTAGCCCCCTCCCCCTTGCTCTACCCCTTTTCTCTCCCCATCGCTTGCATCATCGTTTTGTTAATGGCGATGATCATAACATCTTACATTCAAACCGTTC
>JBOFRK010000057.1:0-6335 GCA_051650945.1 Alphaproteobacteria bacterium | reverse complement strand
TGTGTTTCTTGACCCAGGCAGGAGGAGGGGGAGATGCCGCCCGGCGAAGTGTGCGTGAAGTCGTTCTTCCAAAAGAGGCGCGATGGCTTGTTGTGTGGAGGGGATACCTGCGTTGGGAAAAAAGGGTTGTTTTTTTTTGTTTTTCTTCCAGCCAAGTCTTGAGAACTTTATTCTGATAAACCAGATGCACAGACGGTGTTGCAGAGTGATAATGCGCAACTGCTTTCGCCCAATTTTTGTGGGATTTTTGGAGCGTTTTTAAAAAGTTTGCTCCATAAGCCACATTTGAAGCCGGGTCAAACGCTTCTTCGAGGCTTGAAAAAGCCTGGGGATGATGATGTAGGTTGATCTGCATGCAACCAACGTCAATGCTTTTAATACCTTTTGCTTGCAGGCGTTGAACCGCAAGGATAGCCTCTGTTTTCGTTGAAAAATAATAGCCTTTACCTTCAGCGTTCAAGGTCCACGGCCAAGAGACAAGCCCTTTAACCGTAAATCTTCCAGATTCTGTTAAAGAAACGGCGGTTAAAAGCTTATCGGGAATGCCATGGGTTTTTTCCATATGTGAGGCATAGTAATGGCATATTTTTTCAGGAGGGATAGCAGAAACGCTTGTTGACCCTCTAACAATTTTGGTAACAGGGAAGGGAGACGCGATAGAAACCCTTGCCTCCATGAATCCCCCAAGCAAGAGAAGCGTGAAAAAAAAGCGAAGATCGCGCGCCAGTTGGGTCTTCTTTTTCATCCCATTCCAGTCAATTTTGTGGATCTTTCAACGAATCGGAAGAGACTAGCACACAGCGCTTCAGCAAAGCGTTAATAGCTCGAAAGATCACCCAAAAAAATTGTCCCTGTTTACGGTCTATTATTTTTTTCTTTAGGACAATATAGGTAAAATTGTAAAGCTGTCAAAGGATTTTTTTGATCCCCTAAGTGGTAAAAGTGGTTTGAACGTAGTGGTTTAACATTCCCAAAGCTAAACATGCCGCAGTTTCTGCCCGCAAGATCTGTGTGCCAAGAGACGCTGGAATAAGGGTGGGGGGAGAGGATTGCTGGAGTTGGTGCAATTCCTTTTCACTCCACCCGCCTTCGGGGCCCACCAGGGTTCCCCATGTGGTAGATGAAGCAGTTGAAGCAAGAGCTTGAAGGGCCTGTAAAAGGGGAGGCGCGTTGAATGTTTCAGAAGGCGGAACCATCCAAAAAAGGTGTGCTGGCTGGCTGGTTTGCTGAACTAATTGTTTGAACAGGGGCGCCGGCTCAAAAAAATGGGGGATGTCGAGGCGCTGGCTTTGCTCGCAAGCCTCAAGACTGATGCGTTGAAGTCGTTCTAGGTTAGGGTGGCGTTGGGTCGTTCGCTCTGTGATGCAAGGGATGAAATGCGTTGCACCGAGCTCCGTTGCTTTTTCAATCAGCATGTCCATTCGGGAGGTTTTGATGGGAGCAAAAAAAAGAAAAAAGGCATGGGTTTGGATGGGTTGCCCACGAACTTGAGACAAAATTTGGAGATGCATTTTTTTAGGCTGTTTGGTTTGAAGGCATTCAGCCTCAAACTCCCCATCTTTGCCATTAAAAAGGAAAACACGCCCCCCCTCTTGAAGACGCATCACGTGGAGCAGGTAGTGCTGTTGCTGAACAGATGGAAAAACCTTTTGGGAGGCGTTTTTCAAAGGCTGGTCTATAAAAAGGCGTATGGTCATGTGTTTATCTGTTTCATCAATTTCGTTCGATTTTAAACATACCCTCGGATTTATGAAAAGCCTATCTGCAACTTTATTTCATAACAACTTGTTTAGAAAAAAATCTTGGGCTACACTTTGTTAAACGTGCCTATTTTTAAATAGTGAGGGTGCTGGTTTCCTTTTTTCTTTAACTTCTGCTTCTTCGGGTTCTGTGTTTTCTGCATCGCGCGCCTTCTCTGTCCCCCTCCTAAATTTATGGCTTTGGGGAATTTTTGGGGGGATTCCCTTTCTTTTAACGGGCTCCACCCTTTCCCTTTGGTTGAAGGAGGAAGGGTTTTCTTATGTGACCCTGGGGTTTATCTCTTTTTTACATCTGCCCTATGGCCTTAAATTTTTGTGGGCACCGTTGTTTGATGTTGTTTCCGTTCCCCTTCTCACGCGCATCTGGGGCAAGCGAAAGGGTTGGATCTTGCTTTGTCAAACCTTTGTATTGCTTGGCATTGGGTGGGTAAGCCATGGGTCTGTCAAGGTTGCATCTCCTTCTTTTATTGCGGGATGTTTCTGGATCGCAACCTGGGCCGCTAGCCATGACCTCCTCATGCAGGCTTCCCAAATGGATACCCTTTCCCGGCGCCATTGGGGGTATGGAGAAGCAGCTTCTGTCTTTGGCTATCGTTTAGGATTTTTTTTCGCAGGGGCTGGCGCGCTCTATCTTTCAGCTTTCTTCCCTTGGAAAATGGTTTGGTGGATCTTGGGCGGGGTTTGCTTGTTAGGGTTTTTCATCACCCTTTTAACGCCAGGCACCGCAAGAATTTTGAATGAAACCCAAGAGCCTGAAGATTTAGACGCTTCCTTATCTTTGGGTGCAAAAATCATACAACCCTTTCAGGACTTTTTTGGGAATCCTGTTTGGAAGTGGGTGCTTTTGTTTATGGCCTTATACCGTCTCCAAGATTTTCTCCTCAGCTTCTTTCCTCAATTTTTTTACCTGGAGCTGGGTTTTTCTAAAGCGCAGCTTGCCATGGGTTACAAGGCTTTTGGGATTGGAGCTGCAGCAATAGGAGGGCTGATAGGTGGGTGGTGGATTCGCACCAAAGGTTACACCTTTACCCTTGTGGTTGGCCTTCTTTTACACATGGTTTCAAACATCGGGTTTCTTCTCCAATTGGTTCTTGGAAGCCATTTAGGCCTTCTCTATGCAACGGTTGCATGTGAAGAAATCACAAAAGGGATCTCTATCACCGCTTTTTTTTCTTACCAGCTTTTGTGCTGTAGGGTTTCTTGCGTCGTGACCCAGCTGGCGCTTTTAACAGCTTTTACCACCCTTGTGCAAAGTTTTTTGGGGAGCTGTTCAGGGTTTTTGGTAGAGGCATTAGGATGGGCCGGATTTTTCGTCTTAACAGCTTTGGCAAGTTTGCCGGCGCTTGTGTTGCTCTATTATCAAAAAATCCCCTATCTTTCTTTTGCCCAAAGCCATGATTTTAAAGCAAAAAATTCGGCTAAAAGAATTGAAAGGTCCTAAAGTGTGCTGTCAAAAAATTAGATGCATGCCTAGCTGCTTGAGCGAAGAGCAGCGCTTTCGAGGGGGGGGTCCCCTTGTTCTAGTCGAACAACGCACAAGGTTAATCAGTCAAGCTCGAGATTCGGTATGATACCAAGTCCCATTTTTAGTTGCTTTAAACGCTTGGGAGAGGGACTCGGCTTTGCGCATGTGACTGAAGTACACTCAGCAAAGCCTCGATTTCCCTCCCAAACATACATCTAAATTAATCTGGGACTTGGTAGGAGGTTTATTTTCCTGCTTCCGCCGAACCACTCAGGCGCCCTTTCCATTTTTGGGCATGCTCCCCCAAATATTCAGAAAGATCTTTTGTGAGAACCAGAGTGATAGCCTTGATGGCATCCTTCCCTAAATTCGATGAAGGACCAGCAGGCATGGAGGCTTGAACTTTTTCGGTAAGAGCAAGGATGAATTGCTCATCTTTGTAAATTCCAAAAGCCTCTCTTTTTAACCTCTTGATAAAAAAATCAAGTGTGGACTTAACTGGATCTAGCTTAGTGCTGATATTCTCATCCCGGTAAGCCTCCAACAATGAATCCATAACGCGTGGCAAGCTATTTTTTTTAAACGATAAATCCAGACCTTCTTGGAGATCTTGGTACAATTTAAGCTGTGCTTGTGGAGATTTTGTATGGGATGCTTTGCTTGGTGAGGGTGCTTGAACGTTCTGTAAAGGCTTGTCTTCTTTTAAAAAAGATTCAATTCCCATCACTTTGGAGAAATATCGACTAAATTTTCTGTTTAGAAGAAGGAATGTCTGTTGAGCATGGTAAGAAAAATCATAACACCATGTGAGTTGTTTAAGTTGGTTTTCCAATGCTTCCATGGCAAATTTTAAGTCTTCGTCACCATGAAGGGATTTAGGCATCACATCTGGAGAACCTGAAGCAATTTTTGTAAGCACAGTTTGAAGATTGAGGTCTTCTTTCGAGGTTTTAAAACTGATGAGACCCAGCTTTATAGCCGCTTTAAAGAAACACATTTTAGTGGCTTGTTCTTCATAAGGATTTTTAAGACTCGAGGCAAACAGCTTTGCTGCCTCTTTTGATTCTTTGTTCGTTGCTTTCTTTGTTACTTCGGCGAGAAGTTCTAATTTTTGTCCCGCATACCCTGGCATGATCGAGAACGCACTTCCTGCGTAAATCATGGCAACAGCAATTTTATTTTTTTGTTTCATTAGATGGCTCCTTTGTTTTTTCAAGATATGTTTAAAAATTATCTTTTGGTCAATTTATTTTTTTATATAGCATTTTATTAATGATAAATAGGGTAAAAAGTTTTTAAAAACAGCTGAGGGTACAAAAAGTTGGGGTGTTTACTGATGTCACAGCCGTCCAGTGCCGTTTGCTTCACTATCTCGTGATGATGTTATGTAAAGAGCTGGTTGTTTTTTTTCAAAAGAGCGTTACAATGCACCCGATATAATAAAATCAGTTTACGTATAAAAAAATGCCGCCCTTTTCTTCAACTTTTTTGTACATCATGCTCTCGTGGGTCTTGTGGATGGGGCTTAATTCCCCCTGTATAGCACTCGATATTCCCGCCTTCCAAGCTGCGAGAACCCCTAAAGCTCAGATGGTGACGTTGGAGCAAGACTTAAAAAAGCTTCAAAAAGACTTTGATCATCTTAAAGAAATTCTTGAAGAAGATTCTAAGAAAAAGCAAAAAGCAGGTGTTGCATCTTTTGCAGGGACCTATTTTCCAAGGATTATGGCTTATTTTTCTGAGAAAGGAAATTTTTTAAAAGAGGGTTTTTTTTCTTTCTTGAAGCTTAACAAAGCTGTTTTTCTTTTTTTTGCCCCTTTGTTTTGGGGGGAGGTTGCGGAAGTTTTTTTAAAAGCTTTGGTGGCGACAGGGGTGGGACTTGGGCTTGCCTATAGTGCGTCTTATGGTTTGAAAAAAACCCTTAAAACGTTTTTGAAATGGAGTCGTAAGCGAGATTTATCTCCTTTTTCTCAATTTTTCTTGTCTGCCTCGTTTGTTGTGATTCCTTTGGTGGTGTTTATACTTTTCCAATTAACATCTTTTTTTCTGCTGGAGCAGGGGGCTGTCCAGCGTCAGATTGTCGCTTCCCTTTCCATGGGTGGGTGTTTGCTTTGGCTTATTTGGCGTCTAATCCATTTGTTGGTTCACCAACAAAAGCCATTTCCTTTTTTCGCCAGATTGCCGCGTTCTGTGATGCAAAAGTTTTCTTCCAGCATTAAGGGGATGACGGTTACCTATGTGGTTGGTGTGCTTTGTATGGATTTGGCTGTTCTTTTCCATGTTGAAGAGGGGGGGCAAAAAATCATCTCGGGGGTTGTGGGGATTGTCTTCTTGGGGTTTGCTATTTTGCTGCTTTCAGCGTTAAGAAGGCCTGTTACGTTGGTTTTGCTCAGAAGCCGTTTTTTGTTGGCGCAAGCCATAGCTTCTTTTTGGTGGGGGTTGGCGTCACTAGCTTGCCTCGTCATCTATTTATTGTGGTTGTTTGATGAGGTGAGCCTGGGGCATGCCCTTGGTCCGTTGCTTCTGACGCTTTGTTTAATCCCCATTTGTAATAAATTGGTTCGTTTTATCCGAAAAATGCGTCTATCTTACCTTTGGAAAAGGCGCAAAAGCTTTGAGAGCACCTCGCTTTATACCATGCTGAAAACCAATTCATTTTTTTCCAGATTTATCAATTTTTCTGTGTACCTGTTGGGAATTTGGGTTTTTACAGAAGTTTGGGGAATCAAATTTTTGAGTTCTATTCAAGAAACTTTGGGTACTAAATTTCTTCAACAGGGTATTGATATTCTGGCGCTTATTTTGTCTGGGTATATTTTGATTTATAGTGGTGACCGAATTTTGCGTTACTACTTAGAGGCGAAACAAAAAGAAAGCCCCGCAGACGGTGATTTTGCCCTGGCGCGCTTTAAAACACTTTTTCGTATTGTGAGAACGCTGTTACGGATTGTGGTTTGGGTCCCCATGATTCTTATCATTTTATCAATGAATTACGATATTACGCCCATCCTTGCCAGCGTTGGTATCTTAACCGCAGGTATTGCGTTCAGAGTACAGTCTTTTGTTAAAGATTTTGTAACCAGTTTTTTCATGATTTTGGAAAACACCCT
>JBOFRK010000056.1:0-9287 GCA_051650945.1 Alphaproteobacteria bacterium | reverse complement strand
ATGCTCAGCACCCTGGCGATATTCGGCTGCCTTATGGTGATTAAAGGGGGAGACGATGTCGCTTCTTTAAGTTTAGACGACCTCAAAGGTTTATCAAAAAGGCATCCACCCCTCGCAGCCTTCATAGCAGCCCTTATGTTTTCTTTTGCTGGCATTCCACCGCTGGGTGGATTTTTCGGAAAATTGTATCTGTTTATGACGGTGGTAGAAAAAGGATTTGTTTGGTTAGCTGTTTTGGGAGTGCTCTCTTCAGTTATCGCATGTTATTATTATCTACGTGTCATCAAAGTGATGTATTTTGATGAGCCTAAAGAAGAGTTGCTCCATAATGCAGATGGGTATTTCCTCTTAACTTCTATCAATTCTTTGATTATTTTTGGATTGGCAGTTATAACGCTGTTCTTTTTCCTGGTACTTCCTTGGTTGACTTCTTTTGTAGACAGCGTCATCCGGGCGTCCTTTCATTAACCCTACAAACGTAGCAATGAAACAGCAATTCCCGCTAGCGGTTGAGTTCCATAAAAAATGCGTTTGCTGGGTTGATTTCTAGAATAATTTTCGCGAACTTATGAAGAAAGATACCCTCATGGTTGAAAGGATAACCATGAAAAAGACGCGCAATTATTTTACCCAGGATGCGCTTTTATCGCGAATACGCGCGGGCCTCATCCAAAGTTTGAAGCAAGAAGACCATCATAACTTTTTTTCATGAGGCGGCCCTGTTTTCTGTCCTTCAGGTTTCTTGACAATCGTTTTCTAAAAACATACCTTCAATCCTAACAAATTTTTATCAGAGGATGCGCTTCATGTCTTTTCAACTCCCCCAGCTCCCCTATAGCTTTCAGGCGCTTGAGCCTCATATCTCTCAAAAAACATTAGAGTTTCACCACGGTAAACACCACCAGGCTTATGTGACGAATCTCAATAATTTGCTGAAAGGAACGGATCTTGAGGGGAAGTCTATAGAAGATGTAATTTTTGCGTCAGCACAGTCACCAGACAAAGCTTCTATTTTCAACAATGCTGCCCAGGTTTGGAATCACACTTTTTTTTGGAACAGCATGTCCCCCCAAGGTGGCGGTGAGATGAAAGAAGGTCCGCTGAAACAGGCCCTTGTTAAAACTTTCGGAAGTATTGAGCAGTTCTTGGAGCAATTTAAACAAGCAGCGGCTACCCAATTTGGAAGTGGTTGGGCGTGGCTTGCGCTGAATACGGCAGGTGACCTGGTTATCAACAAAACGAGTAACGCAGATTTACCCCTAACTTACGGCAAAAAACCACTTTTGACGTGCGATGTGTGGGAGCATGCCTATTACTTAGATTACCAAAACCGTCGCCCAGACTATCTGTCCACTTTCACCACCCATTTGATTAACTGGGATTTTGCGGAACAACAGTTCTTGGGAAGCTCCGCGTAAGGAGAACTCCTCTTTGTCATTATTCCCGCTTTCGTGTTGCCTTCCGGATGATTGCTGTACAACAATTCTACTGGAGCTGAGTATTGCAGGCATCGTAATCTGGGACTAAACACACCTAAGGCATGGTTAGGCATTTCATTGTTCATTTCGCTATCTCGTATAAGGTGGTCTATAGCATTAAAATGCAAAAAAACAAATTTTTTCAATGGCTTAAAAAAACAAAACGGCCCTTGTTTTTTGCTGGCAAGATAGGTAGAATAAGCTAACTTTCCCGGAAAATCTTAAAGCCTCGGGGGCCCATGAAGCGTTTTTCTCGACCCTTTCTTGTTTGCTCTGTTTATTTCCCTACTTTTTTTCGTCTGCTGGGTTTTGGAGGCGTTGTTCTTTTTTTGAATATACAACCCATAAAAGCTGAAAATGCAACCCCCATTGTAAGGGGGAACCAGGTTTATAAGCTTTGGGTTGAGCTTCAGGCTCCCCAGGGCAAGTGGTCTTCTGACCCCCGTCATGAGGCTATTTTAGAAGCACACCGAAGGGCGCTACGGGAAGCATCCCTTTATTATACAGATGACTCAGAAGCCACATCCCCTCCCCTGCCTGCGGATACAACGCTTTTGGATATGGTTGAGTCTTTTTCAGTGAAAAAAGAAAAGGTCAACTCTGCCCAATATCGAGGTATGTTTCATTTTACGTTTAAACGTAAAGCCCTTGAAAAATGGCTGAAACAAAAAACATCAGACGTGAGCGAAGCCCCTTCTCAGCTGGCGGATGCAGCACATGGGATGTCTTCTCCTGAAAGTGTCCCACTTTTGCTAAACGTTAGAATAGCATCCTTCGGGGATTGGATTCAGCTTAGGAAAACCCTAGACACTTTTGGGGAGCAGCTGGTTCATCAACAGATTTTGAGCCTTTCTCAACATCAAGGAAAAATATCCCTTGCCTGGAAGGGGTCCGCTGATCCTTTTGCAGTCCACCTTGAAACGTTAGGATTTAAAGTTACCAAGCTTCCCCATCAATGGGATATTGAAAAATCTTCTCAGCCACAACCAGGAGACGCCTTTGTGTCCAAAAAGGTTGTTTCGTGACCCTGCCTAATTTAATCAGTCTTTTTCGACTTTTTTCCAGTTTTGTGATTGTATATTTCATTTCTCAAGACCAATTTCAAGAAGCTTTCATTTTATTTTGCTTGGCGGCTTGCTCAGATTTTGTGGATGGTTTTTTTGCGCGCTATCTGAAATCTTATTCTCGCTTGGGGGCTTATTTAGACCCTTTGGCCGATAAAGTTCTTTTGAGCTCTGTGCTCATAGCCCTTACATTTTACGGAGTGATTCCATCTTGGATCACGTTTTTAGCAGTTTTACGAGATATCTTAATTTTAGCAGGCGTTGCGTCCTTGTGGTTAGCCAAAAAACCTTTTGAAGTAAAACCCTTGTGGGTGAGCAAGTTGAATACATTGTTTCAAATTTGCGTGGTGCTTATTTCTCTCTATCCCAATTTTTCTTCCCCCGCAATTTCTGAAGCTCTCTACTATTCGATGGCTTTGACAACGCTTATTTCCGCTGTTTTTTATAGCCGCATGTGGCTTTTGCTTATGAAAGAAACTTCTCCTTTTTCTAACCTTCAGCCCCCCCTTTCGTCTTCCCGGTTTCAGTCAAGCACGATGAAATTCAAAAAAAGACGTAGCATGAAATTTAAGTAAGACAAAGAGGGACTTTATTGGTGCTTCATCCAACGCATAATCCTTTTTCACTCACCCTGCTGCACAAGCGAGCCCCTTTATTTTGGGGTGTTCTTTTTGTGGCCTTTGGGTTTCTTTTTTATCTCCTACAGGGGATGTTGATGCCCTTTGTGGCAGGCTTTTTAATTGCATATATTTTTAACCCTTTGGTCCAGAAAGCTGAACAATGGCATCTTCCGCGCGCCCTTGGCTCTGCACTCATCATTGGTACGTTCATTTTGCTGGTCTTGATACTTTTGTTTATCACCATTCCTTTTGTTAAGTCAGAGCTGCTTTTTCTTCTAGGGCATTTTCCAGAATATGGCCAGCACGTCTTAAAAAAAATGGAACCTTTTTTTGAAAATTTTTCTCAATATGTTTCTGCGGAAGAGCTTGATTCTTTGAAAAAAATGGCGACAGGCTCTTTCGGGCAAGTGTTTAGCTGGTTTCTGACGTTTTTGGGGACTGTTTTCACAAGTGGATTGGCCCTGGCTAATATCTTATCTCTCATTTTTATAGCGCCCGTTGTGGCATTTTATCTCTTGAAAGATTGGCAGATTTTTCTAGCAAAGCTTGATACCCTCATCCCTAGAAGCCAGGTAACGAGGTTTCGAATCCTTTTTAGTGAAATTGATAAAACCCTTGGAGCCTATGCCCGGGGACAGCTTTTGGTGTGCCTTGTTTTGGCATTATACTACAGCACGGCCCTTGCTTTTGTTGGCCTGGATTCAGCATTTATCATCGGGACGCTTACAGGTTTACTTGCATTTGTCCCCTACGTCGGGTTTTTAATCGGTTTATTGATTGCCCTGATTCTGGGAGCCATCCAATTTACCACCTGGGGAGGCATTGGGTTAATCGGGCTTGTCTATGCGGGGGGTCAGCTTTTGGAAGGCATCTTTTTAACCCCTAATTTTGTGGGCGGACACACAGGCCTACACCCCGTTTGGATCATGTTTGCCTTGTTTGCTGGCGCGGTTTTAAGCGGATTTACAGGAGTGCTGCTGGCACTTCCCGTGGCGGCGGTTTTGGGAGTCTGCATACGTTTTATGGTCCAGGCCTATTTAGACAGTTCTCTTTATAACCCAAAAGCCTTAAAGCCTGATGCGTGATGCAACCCAACTGCTTTTACCGTTAGATCTGCCCCCTGTCCTGTCTTCGGAGCGTTTTTATACAAGCCCAAGCAACCAAGAAGCCTTTGCATGGATCCAACGCTGGCCCAATTGGCCCCAACGCTGTTTAGCAGTTTATGGCCCTCCTGGGTGTGGCAAAACCCACTTAGGCCATGTATGGCAACATCACACCCAGGGGTATTGGGTGGAGGAAACTGTTTGTAACGCATGGACGCCCACAGACCTGGTCTTGAAACACCCTGCCCTCGTCATTGATAACGCGCACCTCTTTAGAGATGAAACTTATCTGTTCCACCTTTATAATGCCATTCAAGAAAATAGAGGCTGGCTTTTATTGTTGGCACCTCAGCCCCCCGCCCGATGGAAGATTGGCCTACCAGATTTGCATTCTCGCTTAAAAATGCTTCCCGTTGCTCAAATTTTTCCACCAGATGATGACCTGCTTCACCAAGTACTCCAAAAGCTTTTTGCAGATTTACAGGTAGAAGTTGAAGATGAAGTTTTGACGTTTCTGATCCAACACATGGAACGCTCCTTTCTTTCAGCCCAACGGCTTGTGGATTTCTTAAACCAAGAATCCCTGCGCCTGCATCGAGGCCTCACACGCCACTTTGTTCGAGAACAATGGCAAAAATGGCTTTTAAACGCCCAAGATCTTTTGTAAGACTCAAGAGTGAGTTTTAATGTTTTAAAGTCAAAAAAAATTCATAAAAATAAATGAATTAAAAAAATTTTTTTCATTTCGTTTATTAATATGTATTTTATATTTGTTAATTTTTTATTAATATGGATTAAAAATATGAAATATTTTATAAAAAAATTGAGTTTATTTACTTTACTAACTACGGTGGCAAGCCCTGGGTTAGTAGCTATGCCTAAAGATGGCACTGGAGAGCATTTAGCGGGAACTAAATCATATAGGAAATATGCTTGTTGGGGTAGTCTCATAGAAAAACATAAGAAGGCAAAAAATATTTTAGAAGCTTTCTATGCCTTACCAAAGGATAAGCGCCCTCATAAGCCTGCGTATTGGCCCAAGGCCAAGTACAATAATGGGAAAGATACCCAAGAATTTT
Organism: Alphaproteobacteria bacterium; assembly: GCA_051650945.1. Taxonomy (GTDB): domain Bacteria; phylum Pseudomonadota; class Alphaproteobacteria; order Holosporales; family JBOFFI01; genus JBOFFI01. The sequence goes on along the minus strand of JBOFRK010000056.1, from coordinate 3,943 downwards.
ACTGGGGCCTCCCAGAACGTCTACGCCCTGTTCAGCCCATAACTTGGCCGTTAATCGGGCACGAAAATCTGGACGAGATTCTTGGATTTCTCCATATCCTTCCAGAAAATTTACGTCCTAAAAAGCCCATAAGGTGGTATCAACTTAAGCGCAAAAATGCAGCAGAGACCATCAAATTTTTTAATAGGCTTCCAAAAAACTTACACCCTCAAAAACGCATAAGATGGAGTCACATTCTACGTCATGGTATAGAGTATGGCATGGAATTTTTCAATTTCCTCCCAGAGAATTTGCGGCCTCAAAAGCCCTACGCAGAGTATCTATTTAAGTATGGGGATAATGAGAAATTTGATAATTTTCTTAAAGATAATTTTCATCCTAGAAAGCGTAAAAAATGGGAGCAACTTGAGGAACAAAGCGTAGCAGAGATCCTCAACTCCTTCTATAGCCTTCCAAACGACGAGCGTCCTAGAAAGCCCATAAAATGGAAGCAACTTAAGCGCAGCAGCGCAGCAGAGACCATCGAATTTTACAATGGGCTTCCCATACATCGACGTCCTCCTGAAAAGCGCATAAGTTGGGATCTCATTCAGTTCGCTGATGTAGAGGATAGCATGAAGTTTTTCAATTTCCTCCGAGAGAATTTGCATTTTAGTGATAGAATAAGTTGGTATGAACTCGAGAATTTAAAGACTGCAGCCGAGGCTCTTAAATTATACCAGGCCCTCCCAGAGAATTTTCGTCCTGATGGGATCGCGCATCGGTTAGCATTATCTTGGATTACTGGGTCGCTAGAAGAGACCAATCTATTTTTAAAAGGCATCCCTAAGCATCGTAGACCTTATGGCATATGTAAGCCGCCTGCAAATGCAGATAGAAACTACGAAGTTTGGGCAAGAAATATATGTGAACTTAATTCCTCTCTAAAGTCTTTGTCGTACAGCGATCCAAGATGGTCTCCAGAGCACGAAGATTCTATCTCGCTGTTGGCTCCTTTTTTTATGGGAGTTAAAGAACTAAGCTCTAACTTTCTCACAAAAAGTGAACTTGAGACGTGGCTCGCCTTGGCCAAAGTTGATCGAGACAAGCTGCTTAACATCTGCCTGGCAAAAAGGGATTTTTCAAAATTTACGTTTTTTATGTCAGGAGATTTAGACGGCATAGATCTTACAGCGTATCTACAAAATACGTGGTTCCCTGGAGGACAATGGATTGGTGGAGATTTAGAAAGAGCCATAGGTCATTTACGAGATATGGAGGAACAAACAGCTGCAAGCGAGGCTTTGATGCAGCTTTTGGAGGTTGCTAGACGGGAGGCTGAAGCTACTAGACAAGCTACTAGACCTCTTGAAAGGCGCTTGCCTCAGATCAGAAACCAGACGGTCCACGCTTCTAAGACAGAAAGCCATTATGAGAATGCGTTTAAGACGCTTCAGAAGCATTATCCAAATCCTGCTCCCCTTGACGCACTTACATTTGAGGGAGTTTGCACGAGTCTAAATAGGCTCACACCAGAAGAACGAAAAGATGCACTTTCCCAATTTAATCGGCTTCAAAGCAGAGCCGCCGAGCGTGAAAGGATTAATCTCATCTGGGCAGGCGCCTCAAGCTTAAATGACCCTGGCGCTATACTAAGCCTTGTAAGGATTGGCTTTGTTGGCCCTTGGCGCATGTACTGGGGCATGAAATCTGAGGCTGAAAAAGCTTATGAAACTCAAAGAGCTGGTGGGGAGGCAGCGATTCAAGCAGAGATTCGTCAAGGAAGCTACAATGCCTGTTTGGGCGGATCTCGTACAATGTTGGTCGAGGCCTTGTCTGGCATTCACCCTGACGTGCCTTTGAGTGCAAGTAAAGAGGATATTTATAACATTTTGCTGATGAAGATAAACCCCTTCATTGAAAAGATGAAAGCTGAAGGAAAAAATGCTTCACAGTTTTGGGAATTTTTTGAGCAAGAAAATCTGGTTCAAGAAAGCCCCGTGGCGGCCCATAAGGCCTTCAGACAACTTAATGTTGACATAACAGATGAGCTTCTTGAGGGTTACTTTGAAGAAGCAGCTGAAAATTAATTTGAGATTTTAGCCAAAGGGGGGACTATCCGCCCCCCAATGCTAATGTTGCCCAAGGCATTAACCGGCGTTTTTAGATTTTCAAAAAAACGGCCTTGAACTTTAAGGACCATTATCGTAGGTTAGTAAGACATTCGCGGCGCCCGTGGCTCAATTGGATAGAGCACCAGACTACGGATCTGGGGGTTAGGAGTTCGAATCTTCTCGGGCGCGCCAAATTTTTCCCTGTTTTTAGGAAACGTCTATGTCACTTTCCCCTTCGCTTTCCTCTGATGAAATTTTTTCTAAAACTGCACGTTTAACGGTTCCAGCACTCGAAGACATTTTAGAAAAGCCTTTTCCTGTTTTGGATCATGGGTTTATCCGAGTTGTAGATTACATGGGGGGAGACGCTTCCATTGTGCAGGCTGCGCGGGTTTCTTATGGCAAAGGGACCAAAAAAATCCATGAGGACAGAGGACTCATCCGTTATCTCCTCAGGCATCGCCATACCACGCCATTTGAGATGTGTGAGATCAAATTTCATATCAAGCTGCCCATTTTCATTGCACGACAGTGGATTCGGCATCGAACGGCTAATGTCAATGAATACTCTGCACGTTATTCGATCATGGATAAAGAGTTTTATATTCCTCAGCCTGAGCATATCGCGGCCCAAGCAACCCATAATCGCCAAGGGCGCGGAGAAATGCTAACCCCTGAGCAGAGCGCTGAAGTTGCTCGCCTTTTACGGCGGGATGCAGAACAAGTTTATGACACCTACGCTTTGCTGTTAAATCAGACAGAAGCAGGAGAAGTGATAGACCCTGAACGAGATTGCCTCGCCCGAGAATTGGCTCGTATGAACCTGACATTAAACTATTATACCCAGTGGTATTGGAAGGTAGATTTGCATAATCTGATGCATTTTTTGGCTCTTCGAGCAGACCCCCATGCCCAATATGAAATCCAAGCCTATGCCAGGGTGATGCTTGATATTCTAGCAGCTTGGGTTCCTTTTGCGTATGAGGCGTTTCTGGACTATCGCGTAGGCGGTGTTTCTTTTTCAGCAAGTGCTCTGGAGGTGATTCAGCGGTTGGTGCGAGGTGAAAAGACGAAGCGCGAAGAAACGACCATGAGCTTGCGGGAATGGGACGAGATGTGCCAATCTCTGGGTGTTGTTCTCGATTGACGCTATGAAAAAATACTCTCATCACCACAGAGATAAGAGTATTTTTTTGTTTAATTCAGCTTCAAATTTCTTCCAAAATTAGAAAGCATAGCCAAGACGGAACATCACGTTATGGGAAACGGGTTTAAGATTTTTAACGTTGGCATTCTTCTCAAAAGCCTTATAGGTGGTGTAGGTATACCCAAGGCCCATCATCACGTTGCGAGAGACTTTAAGGTCAATCCCTGCACCCACTACCAAACCGTTAAGGCGCACTTTTTCACTGAAAGGAGCAGGCGCACCACCAGCAGCAACAGAAGGAGCGACGCTACCTTTCAATTGAAACTGGCTATTCACGATACCAGCTTTGATATAAGGCATGGCATTGTTCATGGCGATACCCATCCGGGCAGCAACTTCTATGCTATTTTTTTTCTTAAGAGATAGCTCCACTGTATCTCCTAGCACTGCTGGTGCTGCTAGTATTGCTGGTGCTCCTCCTGCTGCTGGTACTCCTGCTACTGCTGGTGTTCCCGGCAAATCGAATTTTATTTCCATTTTTTCGCCAGACATCAGGTAAGCTGCTTCAAGGCCAAGGTAAACACGGCTTGTGCCAAGCTCTTTACCATACCCAAGAAAGACACCACCATTCATGCCTTTAAGAGCAAGATCAAACCTTACAGGGTCAATTTTTAAGCTTGAATGCCCGGAAGCATGACCAAAG
>JBOFRK010000055.1:0-4139 GCA_051650945.1 Alphaproteobacteria bacterium | reverse complement strand
TACCCGGAAACCACCTGAATAAATTCAGGGCTTTCTTTCAGCTGTCGAATGGCTGTGTTGATAAGCTCTGCTTTTTGTTTTGTGAAAGATTTTTTGCTGAGCAGCATGTGGATGGGGGCTTTAGAATCCAAGCGTTCTTCAACAACTTGGTTGCCTGATTTTTCTCTCCATAAGATCGTTGCTCCAGCGATTCGATCTGCCAAAAATCCATCGATATCGCCCGCTAGTAAAAGCCTAAGATTCTGATTGTCTGTTTCTGATTTGATAAGGAGCGATGCATTGGAGGGGTCGTTAATAAACCGATTCAGCGCTTCATTTGCATAGCGATATCCCTCAACCACGCCTAATTTGAGGCGCTCTTTTTTAATTTTTTTTAAAAAAGACGGAATATCAAAGGGTATATTTTTAAAATTTAGACTATCTCGAAGTCTAAAAAGAGAATTTTCTTCAAAGCGATAAGGAATTGAAATATATGAAAAATTTGATCTTTCTTCAGAATAAAACGCGCCCGTTGCATAGTCGATCTCGCCTGTTTTCAAGGATTCAAGGTGTTGTTTCCAGGGAACGGGATTGATATGAAATTTGTACCCAAGCTTTTTAAAGAGAATTTTTTGGATCTCTATATCAAAGCCTGTTAGGGTATTTTGATCACCAGGAACGCTCAAATATTGGTAAGGATCCAAGTTATACCATCCTCCTTGGAGGAGATCATTTGTGGTGGCAACAGCCCAAAGATAGGTGCAGCTCATCCAAAGCAGCAGCGTCAAACAAAATGTTTTTTTAAGCACAGTTTTTTCCTTCTGGAAAAATGCCTCTGATTATTTTTTTTATTTATTATCAATGCTTTGAGATTAAAATAAGATTAATCTTAAGTCTTAGAAATGCAGCGTGATTAGCTTTGAGATTTTGTATGTGGCAATTCTTGAAAGTAAATGTTCAGCTTTTCTAGAATCAATGTAACGGTTTCATCATGGCTATTGTGCCGGCTTTCCACCAGGAGATCAGCCTCGCTATAAATCGAAGCACGTTCTTTTTCAAGGGCTTTGAGGGTGTCTAAAACGTCACCTGTTAAAAGCTGAGGGCGGGTTTGGCGCCGGCTGACTCGCTCGTGGATGATATCTAGATCAGCTTTCAGCCAAATGGTGAGGGTTTGGGATTTTAAAAGTTTACGGGTTTCTTCTGGAAGAAAAGCAGCATCTCCCGTAGAAAGCACATGGATAGGGTTTGAGAGAAGTCGTTTGATGACACGCTTTTCAGCATCTTCAAAAGCTTGTTTCCCCCAGCGTTCATAAATTTCTTTCACAGAACAGCGGGCGGCTTTTTCAAGTTCCTGGTCTGAATCAAAAAAAGGAAGGCCTAAAATTTTGGCAAGCCGCCACCCGATGCTGCTTTTTCCAACACCCATTAAGCCTACTAATGTGATCGTTTTATTGACCTTCATAAAAAAAACTGTTTGAATTTACAAAAAAAATAAAAAAATTTTTAGAAAACAGCTTGAGGTTTTCCCCTGATTCACTACAATAACCTTCAGCAAAAAAAATGCAAGTAAAAGGGGTTATGTTGGTGTTAAAAATGGTATGGATTTTGTTGGTTCTTATCTTATTGGGGGGAGGGGGAGCCCTTATTTATTGGGGTATTCCGGCACCAACCCAATTAATTGAAAAGAAAATTTCCCATGAAAAACTCCCTTCTTGATTCTAGCATTCCAGAAATTTATCCAGATCTAAAAGGTATTTTTTTGGAATCTCTCTTAGGCGAGCGGGGGCTTTCTATGGCAACCTGTGGTGCTTATCAAAAAGATTTAGAAGAATGGGGCAACTTTTTAAAAGTAAAGCCTCTTTCAAAAGCTGACCGCCAGGATGTTCAAAACTACTTGGCGATGCTTTCTGAAAAAAATCGGCATCCCAAGACTTTGGCACGTCACCTTTCAACGTTGCGGCAGTTTTATAAATTCTTGAAGGCTGAGGGATATATTCAGGAAGACCCAACCCAATTGGTGTTGTCTCCCAAAATTCCCGTTTCTTTGCCTTCGATTTTGAGTGAAGATGAAATGCAGCGGTTGCTTGAGCATGCCCAGGCAGATGCAACACCTGACGGGATCCGTCTGTGGGCGTTCCTTGAGTTGCTGTATGCAACTGGGTTGCGGGTTTCTGAGCTTGTTACCCTTCCTCTGGCAGCATTTGTTTCCCAGGAAAATCCAGGAGATTCTCTTTCAGGGCGTGTGCTCTATGTTAAAGGAAAGGGTGGGCGGGAGCGCTTGATTCCCCTGGTTCCTAAGGCTATCACAGCGGTGAAAGCCTACCTAAAATTGAGGACGCATTTTATTCCCCAAGCTTCGGTCAGGCGAGAGCAAAAACACTATTTATTTCCCTCTTGGGGAAAAGAGCACCATTTTACCCGCCAGCGGGTGGGGCAGCTGTTGAAAGAGCTGGCGATGAAAGCGGGGATTTCACCTAAAAAAGTGTCGCCTCATGCGCTGCGTCACGCTTTTGCGACGCACCTTTTGCACAACGGGGCAGATTTGGTAAGTGTTCAGCGGCTTTTGGGACATGCAGACATTTCTACCACGCAGATTTATACCCATGTGCTGAAAGAACATTTGCGGGAGCTGGTTTTGCACTATCATCCCCTGACACGCTTTCCTGAGATAGACAGCTAGCGCTTAAAGAAGGAACTTTTTTTTCTAAGGGTTGGGGGATCCTTGTGAGTTGGGTGCCCACTTGAAAATCAACTTGCAACATTTGAATCAAATTTGCTAGAATGGCGCATGGTTAGTGAGGGTGAGGCATTAAGTCATTTTTCATCGGCTTATAGAAAGCAATAATTCTATTGCCTGGTGGAAGCTTTTAAAAAATAGATCGAGCGTGTTTCTCGGTAATAGAGGTGCGCCGTCAACTGTTTCGTGGTGAAAATGAGAAAAATCAATGAAAATTCGGGGCATCGTGCTCACCGAACAACTTCTGGTTCCCGAGAACAGTCCTTTGATAGCTCTGGACCGGAAGGGAAAGTCCGTGGAACGGCTAAGCAGCTTTTTGAGAAATACGCAGCTTTAGGGCGTGATTCTATGTCCACTGGGGATCGTGTTATTGCAGAGAGTTTCTTTCAATATGCTGAGCATTACAGGAGAATTTTGTCTGAAAAAGAAGCAAATGAAGCTTCTTCTCCCCATAAGAAAAGAAATTTTTTGCCCCAACACCGTCGATCTAGAGAGGAAGTTACAAATCCTCCAGAAGAGCCCAAAGTTGCAGATTCAGCAGAAAAAATTGTCCCTAAAAACCTGGAGCAAGAAAGCTAGGAAAAAGCTCCAGCTAAAGCCCAGAAGCTGCTTTGCAATTGACAACCATGTCGGGTGCGCAGCTTTGGAGGCAAAGATTGGCGAGCTTAAGATTTTCTTTGCAAGCATTTTGGTTACAACGGATATGGCAAAACACACCAAGAACTTTTTCGCTTACGTCTATAAGTCTTTTGTTGGGAGGCGAGGTAACGACTTTGCCTTTTTCAAAAACAAAAGGATAAGGATCCGCTTTTTTGCAGTCTTGGACGCGATCCTCTTTTGAACAAAGCGTTTCGCAAAAATCTTTGAAATTTTGGATACCGCACAGATCTTTTTGACACACGGTGTTGCAATCTACAGTGTTAAGAATTTTTTTTCCAACACCCCCCTTAAACACGTCACCCAAGCCGTCCCCTCTGGCGGAAGACGCAACTCCCATCAATGCAATAGCTAGCAAAAAATATTTCATACCTGTTCTCCAAATTTACATCTTTCTGTCTATTATTCACTTAATACGAAAACAAAATATTAATAAAAACAATTAGATAGGTGCAAAATGCGTTAATAGCAGGTTTTTTGAAAAAAATTGTAACGGGGGGAAATTTTCCGTATGATATAAGAAACCTCAATTTTACTTAGGAGTTTGGGTGCTCTTGGATATTCTCATTTTCATGATCATTTCTATTTTGCTGGGGGTTCGGCTTTGGAACGTTTTGGGGAAAGGGCCTCAAAACCCGTCTTCCTCAAAGGTTGTTCATTTAAACCGAAAAGACATTAAAATTGAAAAAAAAGCGCCAAAACGTTCTACATTTTATGAGGGGTTTGATGAGGCACATTTTTTATCAGGTGCCCAAAAAGCCTTTTT
>JBOFRK010000054.1:0-6043 GCA_051650945.1 Alphaproteobacteria bacterium | reverse complement strand
GTGAAAAGTGTTGGAAGGCCGTTCCTGGAAACCGCCCGGATGAGATCCGGATTCAGCGAAATTTGAGGGGCGTTCAAGAAGACTATATTTTTGATGCACCCCTTTTGCGGGTCTCAGAGGTACATCAAATGAGCCAATCTGCAGGCGCTTACCTTGAGATGTATGGAACAGATGAGCTGCCTGTCCTCGGGTTTAAAGATGTCAAACGCGCCATTCGTGGGCCCCTTGATTTGTGGGATTTTGTGATGGAGCAGGGGCGCAAAGGGCTCTATATTCAAAGGTACAAAGGTCTTGGGGAAATGTTGGCAGGGCAGCTGTGGGAAACAACCCTTGACCCAGAAGCTCGCACCTTGTTGCAGGTGAAAATCCATCATGCTGATGAAGCTAACGAAGTTTTTTCTGTGCTGATGGGAGATGTTGTGGAACCCCGGCGTGAATTTATTCAAAGCAACGCGTTGAAAGTTGTTAACCTTGATGCTTGAACCATCTGCTTCTATATCACTAGCTTGCGAATATGTTATTTTGGTAGATACTGAAGACAACCCCCTAGGCCAGGTTGAAAAACAAAAAGCCCATGAAAATGGTTTATTGCATCGGGCTTTTTCAGTTTTCTTATTTGATCTTCAAGGGAGAATGCTGATCCAGCGACGGGCTTCTTCTAAATATCACTCACCTAATTTATGGGCAAATGCTTGTTGTGGGCATCCACGCCCCGAAGAGCCCCTCGTTCAGTCTGCAAAGCGCCGCTTAAAAGAAGAGCTTGGGATCCAAGAGGTGGACTTACGTTCCCTTGGAACGATTTCTTACCACCTCAACCTTGGGGATGGCATGCAAGAGCATGAGTACACCCATCTGCTAACAGGAACCTATGAGGGGCTTGTATTTCCTGTAGCGGAGGAAGTACGCGCCTATGAATGGGTTGAGCTAGATCAACTGATGGATGAATTGCAGGTTAGCCCTTCTCTTTATGCTCGATGGTTCCGTTTATACGCCCATAAAAAACTGGGAGAAGAAAAAATTTTTGAGAAAGCCTTAAAAACGGCGCGAGAAGGCTATGGGCGCTGCTGAAGGTCTTCTCTCTTTTTTAAAGCCAGGGGACCGTCCCTCTCTTTCTTCGTCTGAACAGACTAAGCGATCCAAGAAAAAAAAGGCAAACGTTACCCCTGGAGGGGGACGTCCCCCAAAGCCTTCCCGGGGAAGGCAGAAAAAACGCGCTGGATGGTTTTTTGCAAAATGGGCTTTCATTTGCCTTATTTGGGGAAGCGTGCTGGCAGGCGGCGCCCTGCTTTGGTTTGGTTATGACCTCCCGGATATCCAAGAGCTTCAGCTGATGCCTCGCAGGCCCAGCATCACCCTTTTAGATCAAAACGGCGTTGTGCTGGCAACCTATGGCGATTTATATGGGAGGCCTGTTCCCGCTGAAGAGCTTCCAGCCCACGTGATCCAGGCATTCCTTGCGATTGAAGATCGAAGGTTCTACAACCATTTTGGGATTGATGTGCTAGGCTTGGCCCGCGCGATTTGGATCAACTACCGCGCAGGTGCAACAGTTCAAGGGGGTAGCACCATCACCCAACAGCTCGCCAAAAATTTCTTATTCTCTAAAAAATTATATGGACAGCAAGACCGCACCCTCAGGCGAAAAATCCAAGAAGCTATTTTAGCATTATGGCTAGAACGCCGCTTCACCAAAAACCAGATTTTGACCATGTACCTCAACCGAGTTTATTTTGGAAGCGGCACTTATGGGATTGATGGCGCTTCAGAGCGTTATTTTTTACGCTCTGCCAAAGACCTCAGCCTTTATGAAGCGGCAGTATTAGCTGGCCTTCTCAAAGCGCCTTCCCGATATTCACCGGCCCAAAATGCGGCCCTTTCAGAAGGGCGCGCGACACAGGTGCTGCAATCTATGGTGGAGGCTGGATTTATCTCTAAGCAAGCCATGGAGGCTGCCCTTGTGTTGGCAACCCCTCCGCCAGAGACCCCTGGGGGAAGCTCTGTGCGCTATTTCACCGATTGGGTGGTGGACACCCTCCCCCATTGGGTAGATATCCAGGATAGAGACGTAGAAGTGGTGACAACCCTTGACGGCAGGCTTCAACAATTGGCAGAGCAAAAAGCTCAAGAAGCCATGGAAAAGGTTGGGAAAAAATGGAAAACAGGTCAAATGGCCTTGGTTTCCATGACCCCCGAAGGCGCTATCAAAGCCATGTTGGGGGGGCTCAGCTATCAAAAAACAAAATACAATCGGGTGACCCAGGCCTTGCGTCAACCAGGCTCTGCCTTTAAATTTTTCGTTTTTCTGGAGGCCCTCAACAAGGGGTGGACGCCAGACACCCTGATAGACGACACCCCCATCCGGGTTGGAAAATGGAGCCCCTCAAATTATCTGTATCGCTCGAAGGGAGACATCACCTTCCGGGAGGCTTTCGCGAAGTCGGTTAACGCTGTTTCTGTGCGTCTTGCTATGGCAGTGGGGGTGGACGCAATCCGTAATACAGCCCAGCGTTTGGGTATTACATCTAAACTTCCCTCCGATTTGACCATTTCTTTGGGAAGCGGTGAGGTGACCTTATTAGAGTTGACCGGAGCCTTTGCAACGGTTGCCCGGCTTGGGTTACAGGTGCGGCCCCACGGGATTTTACAGGTCAAAGACAAGCAAACGGGAAAGATTCTTTATCGATGGCAGGAAACGCCCACCCCACTCTTTTCAAAGGGGGTTGCGCAACAGATGACGGATATTATGCAGGCTGTTCTCCAAGGGGGAACGGGGCGCTCTGCAAGCCTTCCAAGACCCGCTGCTGGAAAAACAGGAACCTCCCAAGCCTATAAAGACCTTTGGTTGATAGGGTTTACCCCAGAGCTGGTAACAGGGGTGTGGAGCGGCATTGATAGCGCAAAACCGATGACATATACCCGAGGCGGGGGGCCCTCAAATCATCTCTGGAAAGCTTTTATGGAACAAGCCCTTAAAGACAACCCCATTCAATTTTTTGAAGCGTTTTCAGGGGCGGAAGAAGGCTTTACACACGGACAGCCCCGAGATGGCGGCATTCTGGATGAGCTTATCGAAGATACCCCTCCCCCCGAATTTCCACCTGGAGAAGAAGAAACCCAGAAATCAGGCGGCGGACTGCTAGATTCTCTATTTCATGATGTTAAGGAAGAATAATACCTCAAACGACGGTTATGGACAGGGACGCATCGCCTGCCCCTTTGGTGCAACCTCTCCCACAAGGAGAGAGGTTTGTTAACAGTGCCATAAACCTCAGGCTGCTTTCCCAAAACGGCGTTCGCGTTTCATGTACATCTGAAGTGCTGTTTTTAGGTCATCAGGCTTAAAATCTGGCCAATATTTTTCAATAAACATCAATTCAGTATAGGCAATCTGCCATAAAAGGTAGTTGCTGATGCGGGTCTCCCCGCTGGTGCGGATCAGCAAATCTGGATCCGGAATTCCCTTTGTATCCAGATAAGAGGCAAAGAGAGATTCTGTGATGCCATCGGTGGGGAGCTCTTGGGATAAGGCATCCTTAATCAAAGCTTGTATTGCGCGAACAATCTCTGACCGACCACCATAACTGATGGCTACCTGTAGGCCAAGAGTGGTATTTTTGCTTGTTCGGGTTTCTGCTTCTTGGATAAGGCTTTGCAAACGGGGCGAAAGGTTGGAGCGTTCCCCAAGAACCCGCAAACAAACGCCGTGGCGATCAAGCTCATCGATTTCGCGTTTCAGGTAATCTTGCATCAACGCCATTAACCCCAGCACTTCTTGCTTGGGTCGGTCCCAATTTTCAGAAGAGAACGCATAAACTGTGAGATATCGGATACCAAGCCCAGGGCATGCTTTCACAATTTCTTTTAAGGTGCCAACACCCTGGCGGTGGCCATCAAGGGCAGATAAACCCTTATTTTTTGCCCATCTCCGGCTTCCATCCATGATGATCGCGACATGCTGGGGGAGGGGAGAAACAGAAGTGACAGAAAATTCCATTTTTTAAGACAATTTTTCTAGCATGGTGGGTTAATCGAGGGGATCTTTGAAACGGTCCCGCATCAGGTAAAGTCCTAAAAGGGATAAAGCTGCGGCTCCCATTAAATAAAAAGCAGGAGACGCAGGGTTGCCTGTGTGCTTGATCAGCCAAAACGCAATCATAATAGCGTTGCCGCCAAAGATGCTCATGCTGAGGTTATGGGCGAGGGACAGGCCAGAAGATCTGACGGATGTGGGAAACATTTCAGCAATCACCGCAGCCAAGGGTGCAAAATAAAAACCCATGATGATGCCAAGGGCAACGTGGGAAAACCATGGGACCCAAAACCCTCCCGCCCCAAGGCCTTGGAACAAAGGATAGCTTAGGAACAAGAATGCGAAGGCGGCGGTTCCCATCACTGGTTTTCGGCCGATACGATCTGTCAGCCAACCTGAAAAAGGAATTACACAGGCAAAGGCAAGCATGCTGCAGGTGCTGATCAGCAGTGCATCATATTTTTCCATATGGTGCGTCACTTCCAAAGAAGAGACCACAAACGTTACAATCAGGTAAAAACCAACTGCTGCGGCGAACTCAATCAGCACAACAATTGCCAGAGGCTTGCGGTGGTGACGAAAGAGATCTTTGAAAGGGGTTGCGTTCCCAAAGCGCTCTTTTTTGATTTTTTCAAAACGTTCTGGATCTGCCAACGTGCGTCGCATATAGGTTCCCACAGCTCCCCCCAGCAAACTGAACAAGAAAGGAACCCGCCAGCCCCATTCCAACAAAGCCTCCTGGTGTAAAAGCGCGGTCATGAGTGCAGCCACAGCGCATCCAATCAACGTTCCCACCACCAAGCTGAAGGGTGCCCAGCTTCCAGCAAAGCCGCGTTTTCCATCTTCTGCGTGTTCCACAATAAAAACGATAGAGCTGGTAAATTCACCCCCAATGGAGATGCCTTGGAGCAAGCGAACCAGGGTTAAAAGGACTGGCGCCAACCACCCTATTTGGGCATGGGTTGGCAAAAGACCGATTAAAGCTGTCGGGATAGACATCAGGTAGATGGACCAAAGGAGTGCTTCTTTCCTGCCTTTTTTATCACCGATATGTCCAAACACAATGGCTCCCAGAGGACGCATGATAAAGCCAACGGCATAGACCGCATAGGTCGCCATGAGGGACGCAAAGGGATCTGTCAGGGGGAAAAATTGTTGTGCAATGATGGTAGCAAAATAACCGTAAAGGGCGAAATCATACCATTCTAGGGCGTTTCCAATCATGCAGGAGACGATGACCCTGCGCAGCAATTGCTTTTTTTCAAGAGGGCCTTCTTGCCTAACGCCTTCGAGCGTCTCTTCTGAAACAAGCTGAGTGGCTACAAGTGTCATACAGTTCTCCTTAATCGTTCAGAGCTTGCTATTACATAAAGCTCTAGGGGCTTGTGACAAAAATTCCTTAATCTCAACCATGACATCCCATGTGTAAAAGAAGAATTGAATTCATGCAAGTCACAAAATCTAAAAGATATCTTGAGGCCTCAGATTTCCTTGATTGTAGATTCTTGAACAAGCAACGTTCGTTGGGAAACGGCTTCGAGTTCTTCCGGAAAATGTGTGACCATGAGGATGCTTTGTTGTTTAATTTTTGCATGGGTTGCCAGAATGTAAATGAATTCTTTTCGCAATTCAAGATCAAGGGACGCAAAAGGTTCGTCCAAAAGCAAGTAAGCTTTTTCTTGCACAAAACACCTCGCAATCGCCACCCGTTGTTGTTGGCCTCCGGATAAATCTTGTGCTTTTCGTTGGGAAAGCTCCAAGATTTGCATATCTTTCAAAATTTCATAAACTTTTTGTTGATCTTGCTGCGACAGTTTCAAGCTTGGAGAAATGCCTAAAGCAACATTTTGAAAAACCGTTAGGTGGTAAAATAAGTTGTTTGATTGAAACAAAAACCCCATATTCCGACGGTGGGGAGGAAGCTTGGTGATGTTTTGCTCTCCCATCCGCACGTTCCCCGATTGGGGAGCTAAAAACCCTCCCAACAATGCCAGAAGGGTGCTTTTCCCTGCG
>JBOFRK010000053.1:0-1109 GCA_051650945.1 Alphaproteobacteria bacterium | reverse complement strand
GAGGGTGCTGCCGGCTTCAATCGCAACCCCAAGGCCGTTGCCGGGGACATTCAAGATGTGGGCTTTATAATCAGCAGATTGTTGCTCAAACAAACGCCAACAGGGCATGGAGATAACCCTGGTGCCGCAGCGCTCTTCTCTCTCCAATTTTTCTGCCACGTGGCACGCAATTTGAACCTCCGAACCCGTTGCAAAGAGGGTCACCTCGTGGGGAAGGTTTGCCTCCCGAAGGATGTAAGCCCCCTTGGCAGAAAGAAAGCCTTTTTGGGTGCGAAGGGTGGGCACCCCTTGACGAGACAGGGCCAGCAGCGAAGGGGTTCGAGACGATGTGATGGCCAGTTCCCAGCACTCAGCCACTTCAACACTATCTGCGGGTCTAAATACATTCAAATTCGGCATGGCGCGCAATGCCATGAGGTGCTCTACCGGTTGGTGGGTGGGGCCATCCTCTCCCAACCCAATGGAATCATGGGTCATGACGTAAATCGACGGAATTTCCATAAGGGCAGCCAAGCGAATAGCAGGCCTGGCATAGTCTGAAAACGTTAAAAAGGTTCCTCCATAGGGAATCAAGCCTCCATAAAGGGCAAGGCCATTCACCGCCGCCGCCATGGCATGTTCGCGAATGCCGTAATGAATGTATCCTCCCTCAAATTGGCCGGGCGCAACCGCTTTCATGCCGCCAGCTAAGGTATTGTTAGAGGGCGTTAGATCTGCAGACCCCCCGATCAGCGTGGGTAAATGGGGAGCGATGGCATCCAAAACCTGTTGAGAGGCTTGACGCGTTGCCAGTGTTGGCTTTTGGGTTAACCACCCATCTATCAGGTTCTCGAGGACGTCTTTCCAAGGGGTTTCTTCATTCTGGGAGGGGTAAAAGTATCGCTGCGCGTTCTGTTTGCGTGGTTCATCCAGTTGTTCATAGCGTTGCTCCCAGGCCTTATAAACACGATCCCCTTTAGCTCCTACGTTGCGCCACGCCTCTTGGGTGGGTGCTGGAATTTCGAAAGCAACCGAGGAAGGCCACCCCAGGGCAGCGCGCGTCGCTGCCACTTCTGTAGCTCCTAGGGGAGAGCCGTGGGCCGCCGCCGTGCCTTGCTTATGGGGCGCGC
>JBOFRK010000052.1:0-8255 GCA_051650945.1 Alphaproteobacteria bacterium | reverse complement strand
CATTAATATAGCAAACCCCTTATAAATATTCGACCCTGAAGAAAGGGATTAGGGTCGACTAATGTATCGATTTGGGTTTGGGGCAAAACGTTAGCTAAAGCTTCAATCCCAACGGGACCAATACCATTATTCCGTAAATTGAGCGCTGTTATCTGGCTCTCAGGCAATATGACGGACAATTTTTGAATGCCATCAACGCCAAGCTTATTATCAGATAAACCCAATGATTTTAGATTGTTAAAATCAAGCAGTAAAGGTGTATCCATAATCGGATAGGTTCCTGGCATGTATAACCCCACCAAACTCGACATATGTTTTTTAAGTTTTTTTATAAAATTCTCTGAAAGTGAAAAAACCATGCTGGGATAAACGGGAACACCCCGAAGCAATTTCCATTCAGAAGAATTCTGGTTAAAATCAGGCAAAGTCTCCGCATTAATTTCACACTGATAAATTGAAAGAGTACATTTCCCACAAAATTTATCCACTTGCCTTAATTGGCGCAAAGCGTCAAAGGGAAGAAATTCTAAAATTCTCTGATAAATTTCAAGAGGTAGATTACTAAAAAAGATTTGCTCTTCTGAAGGCTCTTTGACATTCGGGCGATGTACAATCTGACTCGGCAGATTTTTTTCTTCAAGAGAAGATATATTTTCCCCAGACACTCCATAAGAAAGAGAGATGCTCGCATTGGACAAGAGCATAAATCCCAAAAACATGCGTGGACAAAAATTTTTCTTAAAAAATTTCATAAAGTATCTTTTTTTAACCAATAGTGTCCAAAAAAATAAAAAAAAGAGTCAAACTGTTAATACTAGATTCTAATGCTTGAACTCCCAGGATACATTGCCCCAAACCACACATTTTTTCGAAACAAAGCTGAGAGAACCCCGAAATGGTAGAATATCCAGAAGATTTTTAGAAAATGAGCTTAATCTATCAGGCTTAATATCTAAATTGCAAAACTGAAGTTTGATCTTTTCAAAAACAGGATTTGAATTTGGCCTAGAAACGGTTTTTCGAGAAACGGTGAGATGGGCTAAAGCCCCACAACACCTACCCTTTTCCGCACACAGGCTTAACCGTCTCAAAAATTGAATCACGAGGGAACTTGTTCTTTTAGAATAAGCAAAACATTCTCCAGAAAGTAAATCTTCAAGCTGAGAGGGAATGGCTGCGTGTAAAGTAGGTTGAAATTCTTGGTTCACAGACTCGTTGCGTTTCAAATCAAGGTAAAGAAGATTTAAATTTTCTGCATGTTTTCTCAGATAACGTTTGAGTGCTGTAATGCCAGAGCAACCAATGGCATTGTCAGATAATGCGAGATATTTTAGGCTGGATGGTAATTGATTTTCAAGGAGTATCTTGAGCCCTTCATCACCAAGGAAATTCTTATTTAGTTGAAGAATTTGCAATTTTTTGAAATTGGAAAGATTCAGCATTTTGATAAAAAAAGGAGTTAGAGTGTTGTGGGAAAGATCAAGGTGCTTCAAAGACGCTGTAAGACCGCACAAGGCAGGAATTAGGCGATAGTAACGTTTTGACGCAATATCCATCTTTGCCAAGTTCAAAAAAGCTAGAGGGGTCTTTTGTATGTAAGCTGAAAGCCCTCGAGAGGCCAACTTCCCCAATATATTTCCCCTAATACAAAGCTTTTTAAGGCTTTTTGGAAGGTGGTGGATAACCCAAGATAAAGCACTATCGTCTAAGCCCGTAAAACCTAAATAAAGAGATTTCAACTCAGGTGGCAGATACGCAGATAAAATCTGGGCGCCCGCAGTTCCAAGGCTGTTACCTTCCAAATTAAGCTTTTTTAAGCTTTGCGGAAGGTGTGGCGCAAATTTTAAAAAAGTTTCCGGAGAAAATTGGTTATAGGAAACATTAAGCTCTGTGATAGGGATTAAACTGAGAGATTTTCCTAAAATCTCAACAGAGTTTTTTCCAAGTGAATTATAAGAAAGGTTGAATTTTTTTAATTTTTCAAACTGATTTTTGCTCAACTCAACAAAAAAATGTGAAAATTTAGGTTCTAAATGATTGTGGCTGAGGTCAAGGTTTTCTAATTTATGGAAGGCGTGGCAGCTTGCAAAAATTTTTTTAAAAACCTCGGACGTAAGACCTGTTTTGGATAAATTAAGGACTTTCAACCCAGCTGAAAGCTGGCACAGACAACGATTGACGGTTTTAATCGCTTCAGGAGTCCATTGGCACGGGCTGATATGAAGCTCTCGGACAACGCCCGTTAGATAAACAAGAAAATCAAGATTAAGCCCTTGAAAAAGTTCTAACCGCAGGGAAAAATTTTGAAAAGAACCTTGGTGGGCTTTGAGGAACGAAAAAACATTTTTTTCGTTTTCATGTGTTACACGAATGCTGATACATTGAAATGCTTCGCCGGCAAGAGCGGGCTTCTCTGCAAGAGTCTCTTTAGCAGCATCGAATGTTAGCTCAGAAGTTAAATGAGCCAATCCGGAGGAAGAAAAACTGAGCAATCCTCCTAAAAAAGAAAGTGCAAAAATAGAATCCCATTGAATTGGCTTCATAGGTGAACCACCTTTTTTGAAAAAATAATAATTAAATTTTTAATTACTCTATTTTTTTTTGATTTTTTTGTTTTGTCAATTAAAATAAAATAATTTTTATTTAAAAATTATTTTTACAAAAAACAAATTATCTATCTGTTTTTTTTGTTTTTTAAGCAGTTTGCCAAATGGGATTTTATAAAGAAATGCAGTTGCTTTTTTGAAAGTATATTTTAATATTGAAAAATCAATTCATTTTTTTGCTTTTTAGAGAAAAGAGTACGCCCGTTGTCTCCAAATTTTTCATTTGAATTTCAGCACGCATCATCCTCCCATAAAGGCCGTTTTGGGCAATTACAAACCCCCCATGGCAGGATTGAAACGCCAGCTTTTATCTTTTGTGCGACCAAAGCTTCACTCAAAGGGTTAAACGCTTCCCAAATCAAACAATCGAAGTGTCAAATCATCCTTTCTAATACGTATCATCTCATGCTTCAACCTGGTTCAGGTCTCATCGCGCGTCAGGGCGGACTTCACCGGTTTATGGGATGGGACGGCCCCATGCTGACAGATTCTGGTGGGTTTCAGATTTTTAGCTTAGGGCATGGCTCAGTTGCCTGTGAAATCAAGGGCAATCGAAATTTTCATCGCTCTCCAAACATTCAGCGTATTACTGAAGAGGGTGCCACCTTTAAATCTTATTTAGACGGATCCATGCACACCCTTACCCCGGAG
Organism: Alphaproteobacteria bacterium; assembly: GCA_051650945.1. Taxonomy (GTDB): domain Bacteria; phylum Pseudomonadota; class Alphaproteobacteria; order Holosporales; family JBOFFI01; genus JBOFFI01. Next base: position 4,998 of record JBOFRK010000052.1, on the reverse strand, counting down.
CTGTCTATTCAGGTGCAACATGAACTGGGCGCAGATCTGATTGTTGTTTTAGATGAATGCACGCCCTTTCATGTGGAAAAACAGTATACAGAATCTTCTATGCACTTAAGCCACCGCTGGGCTTTGCGAAGTTTAACAGCCTTCCAACGCCTTGAAACTGAAAAACAAGCGCTTTATGGGATTGTTCAAGGAGGCGTATATCCTGATTTACGTGCCCTCAGCGCTCAATTTGTAAGCTCCCATCCTTTCTTTGGACATGCTATCGGGGGTTCCTTAGGAGCCCATAAATCTCAAATGGATGAAGTTGTTGGTATGACGATGGAAAATCTGTCTCCTGAAAGACCTATCCACCTATTAGGCATTGGAGGCCTTCGAGATATTTTTGAAGGCGTTAAAAAAGGTATTGATACCTTTGACTGTGTTCACCCTACGCGTTTAGCACGCCACGGTGGCGCGTTGATTCGTCCCCACTACTGGAACACCGCTAATGAACCGTTTCACCCACGGGAGCACATCAATTTAAAGCGAGCCTGTTTTAAAGAGGATGACGCCCCTATTGATGCCACATGCCCTTGCGAAACCTGCAAAACCTATTCCAGGGCTTACCTTCACCATTTGTTAAAAGCGAAAGAACTGTTGGCACTTTCAGCCATTACGTTACACAATGTAACTTTCATGAACTGTTTTTTAGAAGCACTTCGTCAGCATTTAAAAATAGATGCTTTAGATACATTGCGTCCAAACTGGCTTTTTTAGTTCATTTTAATAAAAAATTTATTGAATTTTATTTTTTTATAATCTACCTTTCCATGTTTATTTGTTGTTGTTAATTATTGTAGGACAGTTGGATTATGTTTTATTTAAGAAGAATTTATGGGATTTTGTTATGTTTGTTAATTTTTGGTGCAAAAAGTTATGGAAAAGAATTTATCTATTTTGCAAATCGGATTCCCGTTAACCCACCTGCGGAACTTCTCCTTCCGTTAGAATCCACCATGACTCTGGAAAAAATTCAAGAAATTTATGCGAAAGCACTTCTGGATAGAGGAGATTATTTTTATAACGGGCCGTGGGTGTTTAGCTTTCTTTCTGCTGAAGGAAAATATGAAAAAGGAAAACTTCCTAAAGAGACCCAAGCCCTTGATATTTTAAGAATGATCACCAAAAAAATTGAAACATCTTCTGTGATGGTTGCTGTTGTTTCCGGAAAAGCTTATGGAACCATTGCAGAGATTGGCTATGCGGTCGCAAAGGGCAATATACCTGTTTACGTTTTTCCAGACCCTTCCTTGACCCAAGAAGAAGTTCAAGACCTTTGGTTTGTGTTTCAAATGGGAGCTATGACATCTTGTTTATGGAGAGAAGAGCATTTCAATATGCCCTCTCTGCTTCCTAAAAAAACAAATCTGCAGGCTTACCGGGCTTTTTTAGAAACCCTCAAGCCTTCTTTTTTATAGAAAGAAACCCCCTAATTTTAAATAAAGGTGCTCGTGAAAAGCGAGCATCTTTACTCAAAAAACCGGTCTGCTTGCTCAGTAATGTCTAAAAGACTTGTTTGGACTGCCTGCAAAAATACAGCTTCGTCAGGGATCTCTTTAGGAGAAAGTGGTTTTCCCCAAATAAAAACACCCCGCCCAAAAGGAAGGGCCAATAAAAACCGGTCCCAAGATCCTAGAATTCTCCGGCGACTGGTTGAAAACGTCAGTGGAATAACATCACAGCCTGTAAGGTGGGCAAGCCTCCCTATCCCCGGGCTGATAGAATAACAGGGCCCCCGGGGGCCATCTGGAGTAATACCGACCGTATAACCAGTTTTGAGGGTTTGGATCAGTTTTTTGAAAGCTTCTTTGGGAGTCTTCGAAGATGATCCTTTTAAGCGCTTGATCCGAAAATGTTGAACTGTTTGAGCAATGATTTCTCCGTCTGAATGCCCAGAAATGAGCATATGAAAAGGATGAGGCCCTTTCCATGCTTTGCAAACCATGAGCAGCCTGCCGTGCCAAAAGCAAATAATTACTGGTTTGTTGGTGCTCCAATAAGCTTTGGGGTGTTGCTCTCCCTCCACAGACCACCGGGTTGTGGCATAAACCAGGCGAACATAAAAAGCAGCCCAAAACGCAATAAAAACCTGCCCCCCCTTTGTTTTGGAGAACTTTTTGAAAAATCCCGAAACCCAACAAAGAAGAGTTTTCAACAACGCCAAGATACCTCATGTTTATGGTGGAGCTGAGGAGAATCGAACCCCTGACCTCGTCGATGCGAACAACACGCTCTCCCATCTGAGCTACAGCCCCGGTTTTAAAAATAGAATTAAGTGAAGGGGAAGAAAGCTCCAGGTTCAGCCTGGCCTAACTTTGAAGTCATTCAATAACCCCTTCTTGTTCTTTTAATGATTTTGAAACAAAAGTATAAACCACAGGAATAACAAGAAGGGTAAAAAGTGTTCCAAGGGACATACCTCCCACAATCACCCATCCAATTTGACGGCGCGCTTCCGAACCTGCTCCTGTTGCCAAGGCCAGAGGAATTGCTCCCAACACCATCGCAAAGGTTGTCATTGAAATAGGACGCAGACGCAGCTGGCAAGCTTTCACAATAGCTTCCTCAATGGCGTCTCCCTTCTGTTTTAAAGTATTAGCAAAATCTACAATCAAAATGCCGTGTTTTGTAATCAAACCGATCAAGGTCACAAAACCAATTTGGCTGTAAATGTTGATGGTCCCTGAAGGGATGAGCACGAGGGTAAAGATGGCGCCCGCCAAAGCAAGGGGAACACTGAGCATGATAATAAACGGATCCCGGAAACTTTCAAATTGAGCTGCCATCACAAGAAAAATGAACACAATCGCCAACCCAAAAATAAGAAAAATGGTTTCACTTTCTTGCAAATAACGGCGAAGTTCTCCTGATTCACTAATGCTATAGCCTTTCGCAGGCATGGTCTGATGAATCTCATCTTTTAATTCAGAATAGACCTGGGCAAGACCATATCCTTTATTCAAGCCACCAATAATTGTGACCGACCGCTGCCCTTTAAAATGTTCAATTTCAGGGTTTGATAAACGCGGCTCTACCTTGACGATATCTGCCATGGGAACCATCGTCTCTTTATTGTTTTTAGAGCCCCTCACATACATGGCCAAGATATCTTCTGGGTTTTTGCGATACATTTCACCCACCCACACCCGAACAGGATATTGTTTGCTCTCTTTTTCAAAATTAGTAGAACGACGGCCACTAATCAAAATATCAAGGGTCATCGCGACAGAGTTTGGATCAACACCCAAAGAGGCTGCCCGATTGCGGTCTACGTTTACAACATAGTCTTGGCCCTCTTCTGCGAGATTCCAGTCCAGATCTGTTTTTCGGACACCTGGATGCTTTGCAACCACACGGCGAATGGCGCTTGCAACATCCACGAGTTCTCTAAAGGAACGATTTGTTTGAACCACAATTTCTAAAGGACGCTCAGACGCTCCACCCATTAAAGAGCGGCTAGGGCAACGTGCAAAAACCCTTAAGCCCGTGATGTCTTCCAGCTTTTCACGGATGGGAGGCAATAAATCATCACAGCTTTTAGAGCGCTTTTCCCAAGGGACTAACAAATTCATAGAATAAGATTCATCACCAGCTTGGATCACTGTCAAACCTTTTTCAATCTCAGGTACATCCGTTAACGCCGTTTCAATTTGAGAAATATAGCGGTCTAGATAGGTGATGGTTGCACCAAAGGGACTCTGGGCTAAAATTTTAAGAACACCTTGATCTTCCCGAGGTGCGAGTTCAGACTGAAGAACGTTGGTCGCAAAAAACACTCCTAAGAGTGCAACGCCAGACCCTGCTCCCAATACCCAAAAACGGTTTCGTAGAATAAGCCTCAGGCTTTTCTCATAGAGCCTGTCCAGCTTGTCAAAAAAACTTCCCAACCAATTATCCACCGCATAAAAAATTTTCATGAAAAAATTTTTCGTTTCCTCAGGGGAATGAACATGGTGAAGCTTTAAAAGTCTTGAACACATCATGGGAGAAAGAGTTAAGGCAACAAATCCAGAAATCAGAACCGCTCCCGCGAGAGAAAGCGCAAATTCCGTAAAAAGTTTACCCGTTACCCCCGAAGAAAGGGCAATGGGCGTATAAACAGCCGCGAGGGTCAAGGTCATCGCAATGATGGAAAATTGAATCTCTTGTGTACCCTTGATAGCTGCTTGAAGCGGCTTCATTCCTGCTTCGATATAACGGTAAATGTTTTCCAAAACCACGATTGCATCATCCACCACAAGCCCAATGGCCAGCACCATCGCAAGCAAGGTTAGCGTGTTGATGGTAAAACCAAGGGAGTTTAGGATAAAAAACGCGCCAATCAACGAAATAGGAATCGTCATCAAGGGAATAAGCGAGGCCCTGAATGAACGTAAAAAAACGAACACTACCAAAACAACAAGGATAATGGCTTCCCATATAGATTGATAGACTTGCTGAATAGAGCGATCAATAAAGATGGAACGGTCATTTGCAATATCAATGAACATCCCCGAGGGTAAATTACTCCGAATTTGTTCTAGCTTGTTTTTAATTTCTTTTGAAATTTCAATAGGATTCGCTTTAGATTGGGCAACAATCCCCAACATAACGGCTGTTTTTCCATTATAGCGCACTTTAAACCGCTTATCATCCGCCTTTACAACAGCATGCCCAACGTCTGATAAGCGAACGACATAACCATCTTTTTCCATCAAAACTAACTTATTGAAATCTCCCGGTTTATAGAGGCTTGCTGTCGTGGTAACCAAAAATTCGCGATCTTCTCCCGCAAGCCTTCCCGCTGGTTTTTTAAAGTTTTGCTGACGCAAAGCATCCGCGACATCCCTTGCGGTCACTTTATAAGCGGCCAGACGAACAGGATCGAGCACAATATGCATTTCGTACTCCCCCGCCCCACTCAGGTCAACGGATGCAACACCTTGGATAGATTCAATCTCGCTTTCTAAATAACGTGCC
>JBOFRK010000051.1:0-9720 GCA_051650945.1 Alphaproteobacteria bacterium | reverse complement strand
AGGGGAATGATTGGAAGCCGCCTTAAAGGTGTTGTTCATGTTATGTCTGCGGCGTTAGGTCCTTTGCGGAATATCTTGATGTGTGTTGAGCGGTGCCACCTTGACATTTCAGCCCTCGTTTCTTCCCCTTATGCATCAGGCCTTTCATGCCTTTTAGACGATGAGCGAGAGTTGGGCGTTACCCTTGTAGAATTGGGGGGAGGCTCCACAACCATTGCGTCGTTTTGGGGCAACGCCCTCGTTTATGTGGATGTTATCCCTATCGGAAGCCATCATATCACCAATGACTTGGCAAGAGGTCTTGAAACAGCTGTTCACTATAGTGAAAGGTTGAAAGTTTTGTATGGTGCCGCTGTGGCTTCTGAGAATGATCAGCGTGAGATGGTATCAGTTCCCCAATTGGGCGACTTAAAAGAAGAATTTCTTCAAAAAATCCCCCGGGCGGTGTTGATGAACATGGTTCGCTCGCGCCTTGAGGAAATTTTTTATCATGTCAGGCGCAAGCTTGAAGCTTCTGTTTTTCATAAATTGCTGGGGCAGCGGGTTGTTTTAACAGGAGGCGGAAGCCAGCTGACAGGGATTCGAGAATTTGCGGCTGAAGCCCTTAAAAAAAGTGTAAGCTTAGGCAAGCCCCTTGGTTTTTCAAACCTTCCTGAATCAGGTCGGCCTGAATTTTCAACCATAACAGGGCTTTTGTCTTACGCTCAAACCGAAGAGTTTCAAAGAATGCAAGGTTTTATGGGCCATCACGAGAAGAAAAAACGAACAGCTTGGGCCCGTGCTACGGGTTGGATGCGAGAAAATTTATGATTTGCCAAAAGCTTGGGCATCGATTATAAAAAAAAGGTTAAAATATAGATTCTCAAGCCCTGGAGATAGGTTAACATGCTTAAACATGGAACGGATAAAAAAGAACTGAAGCCCCGCATCGCGGTTATCGGCGTTGGAGGCGCGGGCGGTAATGCCGTTAACAACATGATCAGTTCCAACCTGGAAGGGGTTGAGTTTTTCGTCTGTAATACAGATGCCCAAGCCTTAAGCCAATCATTGGCGGAGCAAAAAATTCAGCTGGGGCTTCAGCTGACCCAAGGGCTTGGGGCAGGCTCAAAACCAGACGTGGGGAAAGGTGCTGCTGAAGAGTCTCTTGAGGAAATTTTGGGGCACCTTAAGGGGACCAACATGCTGTTCGTGACAGCAGGCATGGGCGGCGGCACGGGAACGGGTGGCGCACCTGTGATTGCGAGCGCAGCACGGGAGATGGGCATTTTAACGGTTGGTGTGGTCACAAAGCCTTTTTACTTTGAGGGAAGCCACCGGATGCGCACGGCAGACCTTGGTATCGAGGAGATGGCCAAGTGTGTGGACACCCTGTTGGTCATCCCCAATCAAAATTTATTCCGAGTGGCGACTGAAAAGACAACCTTTGCAGATGCGTTTGCGATGGCGGATAATATTTTGCATTCAGGGGTTCGGACGTTTACAGACTTGATGACCAAGCATGGTCTTATCAACCTTGATTTTGCAGACATCTCTGCGGTTATGCGAGAAATGATGGGCAAGGCTATGATGGGAACGGGACAAGCTTCTGGTGAGCGGCGAGCTATTGAGGCTGCAGAAGCGGCAATTTCTTGCCCATTGTTGGATGATGTTACGATGCGGGGGGCTCGCGCTGTCCTCATCAACATCACAGGCGGCTTGGATATGACGTTGTTTGAAGTGGATGAGGCTGCTAATCGAATTCGAGAAGAGGTAGACCCCAACGCAAATATCATTTTTGGCGCAACCTTTGATGAGACCATCAGTGGTTACGTTCGTGTTTCGGTGGTGGCAACGGGGATTGATGCGAAAGAGCAGGTGGTTGTTTCGGCTTCTCCGTCAAAAGAGGCGCAACCGGCTTCATCTTCTGTGCTGCGGTCAGCCCTTTTTTCCATCAAAGATAAACCTGTGGGGGAAAACGAAGAGGAAAAAATTCCAGAACCTGATCTTGCTTCGTTGAAGGATTTTGCAAGCCTCCAAGCAAAACAAAGTGATGAAGAAGCAACGGCTGCTCCCTTTGAGGAACAAACCTGGGGAAGGAAGCATGACCTGTTTTCTTTTGATTATACCCAAAATTCTTCCATCGCTGATGATCTCCGGGAGGCAGAATCACCTTTTCAAGCGGGGCGCTCGGCTTTAGAAGCTGAGGGTGGTTATGGTTTGAAAGAGGGGTCTTATGAACCGTCTGTGTCTGTTCAGGAAAAATCTTCTGTTGAGTCTGCAGCAGAAAAGCCCAAGAAGAATTTAAGCTTTTTTGAGAAGCTTGCGGGGGTTGCCCGCCGGGGGACTGGCGCGGAAACAGCTGCTTCGCCTTTAGCGCAAAAGCCTGAAATAACCTCCGGGCAGCTTGAAAAGAAGGCTTTTAATTTAGCCCCTGAAACCGATGCATCTGGGGAAAATGCAACTGAATTTGATCAGCATAATTTGGATATTCCGGCTTTTTTGCGTTATCAAAAAGGGCAAAAAAAATAGGAAAAGCGAAGCAAATTCTTCCATTTGAGTCTCCATTAGATTTCCTTTTTAAACAATAAAAATTGACAATTAGTCTTTTTATGTTAAGAATAATTCATTATTTTTTAAGATAAAAAGGAGTTTACCATGTTATTTTCTTATAAGCTAAAGCAAGTGGCTTTGGGAGTTGTCCTAAGTTCTTGCTCCGTGAGTTCTTGCGCTTTGGCTTCTGGTGATAGTGTTTCAGCTTTGGATGAGGGAGAAGTGGCGGAAAAAGCCATCAGCCTCAGGGTTGCCCCTTCTGTTTCGGAAGAGCAGCTTTCAGCCCCATCTCCTTTAGCATCGATTTTCTCTTCAGGCTCCCATAAAAACATTTTTGGGATCATTGCCAAGTATTTAGACTGGAAATCTCTCTTTCAGCTGCGCGGTGTCAGGAAGGATTTTCAAAGCCAAATAGTTGTTTTAGGCAAAAACGCAACGCCGGAAGCGATTGAAAAAGCTAAGCAGACTTCCTTTGTTGCTGTTATTTGTGAGGAGCGTCGTTCGCCGGCAGATATTCCGGAGAGTTTAAAACAAACGTTTTCATGGCCAAATTTGCTGGTGCTCGAAGGGGGGATCAAGCCTACAGATTTCACAACGTTGTCAACGAGCTTGCGCATGTTGTCCCTTAAATCCCATACGATTTGGTCAGATCAGGCTATGGGTTTGCTCCAAACGTGGCTGGATCGCACCACCCATCTTGAAAGCCTCAATTTGCCCTACTGCCTTGTTGGGCCAACTGTTTATGGAATTTCCCAATCTGCAACTGAGCCAAAGGCAACGGAAGCAGCAACGTTTGTTTCACATCTTCCCCGAACCCTTCGCCATTTAAATTTGTCAGGAAATAGAGACATGGGGGGACATGAAATAGTTAATAGTTTGCTAAGAGCTCTTTCTCAAAGCCCTGTTCCCCTTATGTCTCTCAATCTGGGGGGTAGGTCTGTTATAGGTCCTGGTGCGTTGACGTCAAGCCTCACGTCCTTGACCATGAACGTTCCGTTTTATATGTCTGCTGAGAAGATCCAGCCTTTACAGCTTCCCCAAGGTCTTGAGCAACTTTGTTTGCTATCAAGCGTATCTCATAATTTAAAAGATGTTCTCAATTATATACCTGAGTCTAATGTTATAAAACGGTTGAGCGTTCCTCTAAAAAGTGAGAAAGACTTATCTAATCTATTGGATGCTCTTCAGAGCTCTCCAAGCCTTGCTGCAGTTAGATTTTTAGCTTTTGATTTCAACATTTTAAAAGATAAAGAGATGAAGCCTTCCCTTTCAAAGCTTGCAGAAACCCAATTGGTTTCCCTTGATTTAAGGCAATGCTTTAACCTTTCAGAAGGGTACAAAGATGAGCTTCGAGCCAGCTTATTCTGCAACCGTATGGATGAAAAGATTGAGATTAAGCTTTAATCCCCCGGGCTTGGGCGATTAATTTTTCCTTGAGCTGGGGGATTCTGGAGACGCCTGCCATACCGCCTTGGCGCAGCAGGCGCATCGCTTTTCCCTTCCAAGAAAAAAGGTGAACCAGGCCATGGGTGACACCAGCCATGGAGAGCACATCCCAGCGGCGTTGGCGTGTATAAGTCTCTAAAAGGGTCTCGCTTCCAACGTCCAGCCCAAGGGAGCGATATTCCGTGAGGAGGGTCTCAAGAACAGCCACATCTCGAAATCCTAAATTAAGGCCCTGGCCTGCCACCGGGTGAATCACATGGGCAGCATCCCCCACCAGCGCGATACGTTTGCGGACCCGTTCTTGGGGAAGAATTAAGCTTAGCGGGTAAGCAGAGCGGGGAGAGGCGAGAGACAATGTGCCCAACCCATACCCAAATCTGGCTTGAAACGCCTGCAGCAAAAGCTTTTCAGGAAGGTTCAAAAGTACCTCAGCTCGCTCAGGCGATTCTGTCCATACAATGGCGACCTGTTGGTCTGGCAGGGGTAGAACCGCAAGAGGGCCACTTGTCAGGAAATGCTCATAGGCAGTTTGATGGTGGGGAGCACTGCAGTGGAGGTTGAAAATCACAGCGCTTTGGGTGTAGGGGTGCTCCATGCTTTGAATGCCAAGTTTTCTTCGAACCGTGGAATGTCTTCCATCTGCTGCAATCAACAAAGGAGCTTCCAGCTGTTTCCCCGAAGCCAAAGAAACCATCACCTTATGTTGAGTAACCTCAAACTGGTTCACCTGGTCTGGGACACATAGGTAAATGTTGGGAAAATCTTTCATCCGTTTCGCAACAGCTTGGCGGAGTGCTGTATTTTTGACCATCAACCCGAGGGGTTCTCCCCCCACTTCTTCGCTGTCATAACAAAGAACGCCGGTGGCGCCTCCTTGGGAGACACGAATGTGCTCAATAGGCTCTGTGGGTTCTTTTAGGTGGGACCAGATGCCCCATTGCTCCAAAAGTTTGTAAGAACCATAGGCGATGGCTGAAGTTCTGCCATCTTGCTCCGCAGAAGCTTGGGCAGGTTTTTCGTCCACCACACAGACGGAAAAGCCTTGGATAGCCAAGGCAGAGGCGAGGGCTCCTCCCACAAGGCCACCGCCTAAAATGATAACATCCGTTGATGAAGGGGGAAGGGATTCAGGTTGCATCACAAAGTCCTTTATTTTCAGCGAAAGGCAATTCTACCCAGTGGGTTTTTTATAACTTTAAGACTTTTTTCTTGACGTCAGGTTAGTCTGAACTATCTTGAAAGGCAACCTTTGATAACTGTTGATCAGAAATGATGAAAAGATTTGACGCCTCTTTTTTAAATGCCCCTGCGGAACCAAGCCTCCAGCCCTTAATTGGGTATGTGAAGGAAGACTTGGAGCGGGTGAATTTATTGACTGCAAAAGAAATCCAGAGTCCGGTTCCAAAGATTCCAGCTGTCGCGCTCCATATCTTGAGTGCTCGTGGCAAGCAGGTGCGGGTTCTTTTGACCCTTGCTTGCGCCCATGTGTGCGGCTATACGGGGGATCGCCATATTCAGCTGGCCACCGCTATGGATTTGATCCAAACCGCGACCCTCCTCCATGACGATGTGGTAGACGAAAGCCCCTTGAGGCGAGGGATCCCAGCGGCCCATACATTGTTTGGGAATACGGCGAGTGTGCTGGTGGGAGACTTTCTTTTAACCCGTGCCTTTGACCTGGTGATCCAAGTGCAATCCTGGGATATCATGCAGTTGCTCAACCATATGACCTCACGCCTAACCCAGGGCGAGATTATGGAAATAGATTTTCTGCAAAATTTAGACGTGACTCAAGAACAGTATCTGGAGATGGTTTCTGCCAAAACCGCGTGCTTTTTTTCAGCGGCCTGTGAACTAGGAGGGCTTTTAACCCATCAGCCTCCCGCGCTTCAGCAAGCGCTCCACCAATTTGGTTTTTCATTGGGAATGGCGTTTCAGCTAGTAGACGACGCTCTGGATTATATCGCAGACCCTGAAACCCTTGGAAAAAAGGTGGGCCAAGATTTTTTTGAAGGCAAGGTAACGTTGCCAGCTCTGTTGGCTTATCAGCAGGGAACCCCAGCCCAGCGCACCCATTGGGAGATGCTTTTCCAACAAGCAACCCGAACAGAAGAAGATCTTAAGAACGCCCAAAGCTACCTGCAAGACCAACAAAGCCTGGAACAAGTTTTTGGTAAGGCAGAGGAATATATTAGACTTTCTCTAGATGTTTTGGGGAGCTTTCCCCCTTCCCCCCTTCGGCAAGCCTTGGAAGAAGCTGCTCATTTCACAGTGCGGCGGGGGTTTTAGAAAAAAGGAGGCGCCTTCCGGGAAGACGCCTCCTTTCTGCTTTTGTTTAGTGGAAAAATTTTGCGGGAAGCTCAACTACCTTCATCAGGTATTTTCTTAGTGTCATCAAAATAGATAACGTCGAAAATTTTTCTGAAATTGAGCCAAACATACTGCCAAGCTTCGCTTTAACGGCGCCTGTTGTTTCTGTTAGGCTTTCCAAGCTTGGTAGGTGATTGCGGACGCTTGCTGTAAAAGCACCAGCCTTACCCCTTACGTCATCCAAACTTGGCAGACGATCGCGAACACCTGCAGTGAAAGCGCCAACCTTACCTGTTACCTTATCCATACCCAGTACAGGCATAGAAGGGGCGAAAGCCTTCAACCTGGATACAACGCCTGCTGATTTGTCGCCACTGTCTTCACCGTGGGAAAGAAGCGTGTGATGAGAAACTGCATGAAAAGCTTGGCTAGCTCCACCTGGGAGACCATCCGTCCAACTAGCAAACCCGTGGGTTGAAACCCCCAAAGCAACCACAAAACAACATACCTTGAATAAACTACGCATAAAAACCTTCTCCTGTCCTGTAATCCAATTATTCATTAGCGTTAAAACATTTTGAGATCACCCAGACTTTCAAGCAAACTCTTATTAACTGAAGTTTGCCTAAAAAAGCTCGTTCGCTCCCGTGTTTTACTGTCTAATCATACTGTTTTTTTCAGGGGCCTTGAAGAATTTGGGCCTAACGCTTTCTTTTTCTGTTTTTTTTATGGAAAAAGGGTGCCTTTTTTGACTATGAAAGAAGCATTTTTGCTACTCACCCATAGGAAATTCCATGCCGCAGCCTTTTTTGCAGGCCTCTTTCAATCGTTTATCGTCTTCTTTGATGAAAGGGTAAAAAGCCCCGTCCATGGCTGTGCTGCAAACAACCTCACAAAGAACGTAGGCATCCATTGGTTTTTTTTGGGAAGAGAGAATCGCTTCTTCGAGATAGTCTATAACGGTTTTACCATCTGCAAACTTCCCTTCTTCTTCTTGAAAGCCAGCTTTAACCCTGTTGCTTACGCAAATGCTTTTGGAAAATCCAACTTCAGTTCCCGAACAAAGGATATGGCACAAGGAGAAAACAACTTTATTTTGGCAGTGGTTGTTTTGTAAAGAAGCACACGTTTTTCCCCTCGAACAAATGAGCTCTTGTTTGCGCTTGAGAGGCGCATCTCGCATCACTTCTACGCGTATTTTGTTGACAAGCGCATCTGCTTCAATGGCCCATAAAGCGTGTTGAGAAAAAATAAAATAAAGCAATAAAAGAACTGGGTGTCGAAAAAATTTGATCATGTTGCGGGGTCGCTTTTTTATTTGCATTCTCGCCATCTAACCCTGAAAAAGTTAAACTTTTATCAAAAATTTTCTCCTTTTATTTTCGGGGAAATTCAGTAAGCTAAGGGCAGGAAATTAGAGAAGTGAAATGAAACATGTTTTCAGCAGCTGAACGTTGGATTGCTTGGCGCTATTTGCGGGCCAAGCGTCAAGAAAGCTTCATCTCCATCATCACCGGTTTTTCTTTTTTAGGTATTATGCTTGGGGTTGCGACCCTTATCATCGTCATGTCTGTGATGAACGGATTTCGCCAAGAATTGTTAGGTCGCATTTTAGGGTTAAACGGCCACCTAGGCGTCTATAGCAACACAGGGATGATGGTGGATTATGTGGCGCTCCAGAAGAAGATCGCGTCTGTCAAAGGTGTTGTTTCATCGAATCCCCTGGTGGAACGGCAGGTTATGGCGACAGCAGGCCCTATGGCACGGGGTGTTTTGGTTCATGGTATGACATATGAAGATTTGAGCGCTCGCAAGCTTATCGCCACCAACCTCAAGGCGGGAAGCTTGGAAGCCTTTCAAAGGCCGGATGTCGCGATTATCGGCTATCGGCTTGCGGAAAAAATGCGGATTTCTTTAGGCAGTTCCATCACCCTTGTGGCACCAGAAGGTAATGCGACTGCGCTGGGCACCCTTCCGCGGTTTAAACGTTTTCAGGTGGTGGGACTGTTTGAGATGGGGATGCATGAATACGACAGCACCTTTGTTTTTATCCCTCTGGAAAGCGCCCAGAGATTTTTCAAAACCTATCCTGGGGTTTCAGGCTTAGAAATTTTTGTAGAAGACCCCGCCCAAGTGCATGTGCAAGCAGGAGCCATTCAGTCCCTGGTTGACCTAGTCGAAAACAGGGTGTTTGATTGGCAGCACGCCAATGCCACCTTTTTTGAGACGGTTCAGGTGGAGCGTAACGTCATGTTTTTGATCCTCACCCTTATCATTTTGATTGCTGCTTTTAATGTGATTTCCAGCCTGATTATGCTGGTCAAAGATAAAACGCGGGATATTGCTATTTTGCGAACTATGGGTGCGACAACCGGGATGATTCAGCGGGTTTTTTTCATGATTGGTGCCAGTGTGGGGGCTGTTGGAACAGGGTTCGGTGCTGCTCTTGGTCTTGCGTTTGCGTGGAACATTGAATCCATTCGACGTTTTTTAGAATCTCTAACGGGCACCCAATTATTTAGGGCGGAGATCTATTTCCTTTCCCGGCTTCCGGCGAAGGTAGATCCCCATGAGGTGTTGGTGGTGACAGGGATGGCGCTGGCCTTAACCCTCCTTGCGACCCTTTATCCAGCGTGGCGTGCTGCGCGCATTCATCCTACGGAGGCGCTTCGTTATGAATAAGTCTCTTTTTTCCATGGAAGCTGTGCGACACACCTATGTCCAAGGGGATCAAACGATAGATGTCTTGAAAGACGTCACCTTTTCCCTCAAGCCTGGAGAAGTGGTTGGTTTGATGGGGCCATCTGGCGCTGGGAAATCGACTCTTTTGCACCTGGCAGGACTTTTAGAACCACCCACCCAGGGAAACATATTGATTCAAGGGGTTGCTTGCAAAAAACTTTCTGATGGGGAGCGAACGCGATTACGCCGAGAAACCTTAGGGTTTGTCTATCAATTTCACCACCTTCTTCCTGAGTTTAATGCAGAAGAAAACATCATCTTGCCTCAGTTGATGGCGGGGGCTTCCTTCAAGCAAGCCCATGCTAGAGCCCGAGATTTGTTGGAACAAGTAGGTGTTTTACACCGGGCGACGCACCGCCCAGCCCAGCTTTCCGGGGGAGAGCAGCAGCGGGTGGCCATCGCGCGAGCCCTCGCGAACAGCCCCTGCCTTTTGTTGGCAGATGAGCCAACAGGGAACTTAGATGAAAAAACAGGAGACTACGTTTTTGAGGTGCTGGCTACCCTTGCGAAGAAGGCTCAGTTCACCGCGCTCATCGCTACCCATAACCTCACCCTTGCGCGTCGGATGGACAGAACCCTAAGCCTCCACGAGGGGAAGCTTTGCGAAGGAATTAATTTTTAGCGGTCTTTTTAACTTGATGACCCTTGGGGAGGTGCGTCTGGAAGGTAGTAAGGCACTTTAACGATAGCTCG
>JBOFRK010000050.1:0-2850 GCA_051650945.1 Alphaproteobacteria bacterium | reverse complement strand
AAATGCTTCCCCTGGAACGGTCGCAACCCTGGCTGTTTCAAGCAAATAAGCCGCAACCTCTTGGTCTGAGGCGAAGGATGTCAACAACGCTTCACAGCCCACGTAAAGGTAAAAAGCCCCTGCAGGAGCCTGAACCGACAGTTGGGGGATTTCCCCAAGGGCTTTCACGAGTAAATCCCGCCGTTCTTGAAAGCAGGTTTTTAAAGAAGCCAAAAATTCAATCCGATCAGGATGTCCAAGGGCAACACACGCCGCTGCCTGAGAGATTGAGCAGGGATTCGACGTGCTCTGGGATTGCAGAGTTCCCATCGCTTTAATCAAAAGCTCTGGCCCAGCTCCATAGCCGATCCGCCATCCCGTCATGGCATAGGCCTTCGAGAGCCCATTAACGGTCAAGGTTCTGCTTTTTAGGAAGGGGGCCACTGCAACAAGGGTGTCAAACGGAAGATCCTCATAAATCAAATGCTCATAAATGTCATCTGATAACACCCAAACATGAGGATATTTTTCCAAAACCTCCGCAAGGGCTTGAAGCTCTTGACGCGTATAAACCGCGCCGGTTGGGTTGCTGGGAGAATTTAGAATCAGCCACTTTGTCTGGGGTGTGATCATGCGCTCCAATTGACCAGGCAGCAACTTAAATCCTTGGGAAGCAGGACAAGGCAAAATAACAGGTGTTGCCCCCGTAAATGAAACCATATCCGGGTAAGAAACCCAATAGGGAGCAGGAATGAGAACTTCATCCCCTGGGTCAAGGGTTGCAAGCAACGCATTGAAGAGAACTTGTTTAGCCCCGCTTCCAACCGTAATTTCCTGCAATGAAAATTCCAGACTATTTTCTTCCTTAAATTTTTTCTGGATAGCGGCTTTGAGCGCTGGAGTTCCATCTACAGGCGTATATTTCGTCTGACCACAGCCCATGGCCTCAATGGCCCCTTCCTGGATAAACCTAGGTGTTGGGAGATCAGGCTCTCCCACGCTTAAATCGATGACATCCACTCCTTGCCCTTTCAGCTGTGCGGCTTTCGCAGCCACAGCAAGGGTTGGAGATGGTTTTAGGCGCCGCATCGCAGCACTTGTTTTTAATATAGCCACAATTTTATTCGCCTTACTTAAGGAAATCTTTAGGGTGCTAATAATGCCTGATTTCATTTTTTTTTCAAATGTCTTTTTGAATAAATCAAATTAGTCTATTGATTTAATTAAAAATATTGTAAAAATGATTTCAATGTCCTACACTCTGCCCGTGAGCAGATACAAACAGAAATAAAAGGGGAACGTTTATGTTATCTCAAAAGAAAATTGCTGCTGTCTTGGTGTTTGGATTTTGTTTAGGTTGGTTAGAAGCTGGTTATGCAGGATTTACAAAACTCAGTGAAGTATTCCCTGATCAGGATATTCCTGAAACATGGACCGTAAGCACAGTCCCAAGGAGCAGTTTAGGGGATATATACCTTATTGAAGCCTATCCCAAAGCTGAAGGAAAAAAAGTTATTAACTATGCTCCCACACGACAGGGAGATGAAGCCTTTGATCACGCTGTTTTTACCCGAGTGCCTGTTAACAATAGCGCTTTGAAAGAGACCCTCGAAACATGGACTGCGGATGGACGCTCTGCCCACTATTTGATTAATCCAGAAGGAACCCTTGTTGAGTGGTTTAACCCTTTTGTTTATAAAGCTCAAATGGCAGGTGAAACGTGGAATAACAAGGCAGTTCAAATTCTCATGCTCACAGATGATGATAAAAACATGAGTGAGAATCAAAAGATTAAACTCGAATCTCTTTTTAAATATTTGAGAGAAGATTCTTCTTCAGATCATAAAATCGACATTAAACAGTGGGGATATCACCAAGCTACAAACAATGAAGAAACTGAAGAAACAGTCGGAGGCCTAGATGAGCTCATGAAAAAACTTGAAATTAAACCATTAACCGTAGAAAAAACCGCATCTTAACCATAAAACACAATGCCCTGTCCGAGGAAATGTAGTTACGCTGCATTTCCCCAGGGCATCCTCGTTAGATTTTTTCGGAAACAAACATACCTAAAAATTGATTGCGGCGTTTGCCGTTTTTTTTTATGCTGGTGCAGACTTTATGAAATTTAAGAAAAAAGAGACCAGACTAATGTTTCCCACTGATTTAAAAGAAAGTGTTGATACTATCCGCGAAGCAATAGATGTTCTTCGGAGGTATCTTTGACTGGGATCAAGCTCTTATCCGTTTAGACTCTCTTGAAGCTCAAGCTGCCTTGGATAGCTTTTGGGATAACCCTGCCCAAGCCCAACAGGTGATGCGGGAAAAAGATGTTTTGGCGACCCAAATCCAAAAATGCAGCATGTTGGAACAAAACCTGGAAGAGCATCTCGCTCTTTGGGAGCTTGCAGCCCAAGAAAACGAACCTGCCTTGATGGAAGAAGCTGTTCAGCAACTTGAGGCCTTGCGAAAACTGTCTTTAAGGGCGCGCCTGGAAAGCATGCTCTCTGGGGAAGCAGACGCCAATAACTGTTTTGTGGAGGTTCATGCCGGTGCAGGAGGCACCGAAGCTCAAGATTGGGCCCTGATGCTTTGCCGCATGTACAGCCGCTGGGCAGAAAAAACAGGCTACCAGGTGAAAATTTTAGATGAAAGCCCTGGGGAAGAAGCGGGATTGAAGTCAGTTACCTTGAAGGTTGATTCAAAAAAAGCATCTCATCCCTATGGCTGGTTGAAAGGCGAAAGCGGAATCCACCGTTTGGTGCGCATTTCTCCCTTTGACGGATCTGGCAGGCGGCACACAAGCTTTGCCTCCGTTTGGGTTTATCCTGAGGTGGATGACCGCATCAACCTTGATATTCAAGAAAAAGA
>JBOFRK010000049.1:0-1138 GCA_051650945.1 Alphaproteobacteria bacterium | reverse complement strand
CAACGTCTTTTTTCCCAGATCTTTCAAAAGAAGACGCCCTGCATGAGGTGAAGGCTGTTGTCTTAGAAGCCCTCCAGTGGAGCGCGCTGGATTTACTTGAGCACCTTAAAGCGCCTATAGCATTAGAAAAAGGCTTTCAGGTGGAGGCTTTGCTTCAACGACGCGCCGCAGGAGAGCCCCTCTCCCGCATCCGGGGGACGAAGGGGTTTTGGAAACATACGTTTGAGGTCAGCCCCGATACCCTTGACCCTCGTCCTGAAACGGAGGGTATCATCGAACAAGCTCTAGGCTTTTTCCAAGATCGCCTCCCGCCCCAAACCATCTTGGACCTGGGAACGGGAAGCGGCTGCTTGCTTGTGAGCCTGTTGTTGGAGTTTCCCAAAGCTTGTGGATTTGGGGTTGATATCAGCCAAGAAGCTTTGAAGGTGGCAGGTTGTAATGCGGTTTCTCTTGGAGCCTCCCCTCGGGCCTCTTGGCTCTGTGGTCATTGGGCAGATATGCTAAAACTGGGTCCGCAAATGGACCTGATCGTCTCAAACCCCCCCTATGTCGAAACGGCTGAAATTCCAACCTTATCCCAAGAGGTACGCTGCCATGATCCCCTGCTGGCTTTGGATGGAGGGGCGGATGGCCTGGCTTGCTATCGATATTTAATGCCGCAAGCGGCCCGGCTTCTATCTCCTCAAGGCTGTTTGATTCTGGAAATAGGAAGCACTCAAGGCGAGGCCGTTCAATCGCTTCTGGCGCCTTTTTTTCAACACATTCATTTGATTCAGGATTTATCCGGGCATAATCGCATTATCCTTGCTCATAGGATTACGCAATCCTAGACAGTGTCGTCAAGAGATATTAAGCCAAAAAAAAGGCAAGGCAACGGATGTGGACTGCCGCAAGGAAGGAGGAAGTGTTTTTAGCGTATCGTGTGGCCATTCCTCTCCATCGTTTAAGATGCAAGAAAGCATTTTCTACCAAGTGTCGGTGATTAGACCTCTTGTCGAATTCCTTTTATGGGCCGATGGGTGCGTCACTCCGGTGCTCAGATCCTCATGTACCCTAAGTACGACTGAAGGTCTTGCGCGTCCTGAAGTTCCTGCCCCTCAGTTCCCTAAAAGTGGTTTCGACAAGAGGTCTAATGAGC
>JBOFRK010000048.1:0-2960 GCA_051650945.1 Alphaproteobacteria bacterium | reverse complement strand
GGCACTGTTAACAAAGTAGCTTGAGTGCTTTGGGGGATGCCAGAGCAACGAAGGCACAAAAAGGTAGCATCAAGCTTATCAAATCGCGTACAAATTCGCTTGTCCGAAAAATCGTTCGATAGCAGAGCGCGTTTTACAGCGTTCCTTCCGACGCGGGATGACTGGGATTCTCCCACTATCTCGGATAAGCTTGGCAACACTCCAGAAATCGTACCCTTTATCCGCAACAACATAACGATCGTTTCCCAGCTCTTCCTTGCCCATAACTTCGGAAAAACTTTCATATCTGCTCGCTGTCCTTCAGATAAGCAAACACTGTTTAAAACCGTTGGTCCAAGGGCCATATGAATTTTTGTACTTAACCCTTTGCGACCTCTCCCAACAGATTGTGGCCCCTTTTTTTTAAACAGCCGCCCCCCATGACGATGGATAGCAAACATTGTGCTGTCTACCCACGTTAAATCCACTTTGACCCGTTTTGGTTGTTGAAGATGGGACAGAATGAACTCAAATAGGCCGTTCTCACTCCACCGCTTAAAACGCGTATAGACTGTGTGCCACATGCCAAAACATGGGGGCAGATCTCTCCAGGAATGCCCGTCCGCAAGACGTACAGAGCCCCGATAATGGCTAATTTTAGGGGGGCGACCAGGACGTTTATCGTGCTTGAGGATTAACGGCTCAATCATCTTTTTAAAAAAAACTAATGAGATCGGAAAAAGACGCTCATTCTCCATACTCCCCTCCCCTTTTTTTTAGCTAGATCAAAAATACCGAAACACGAGCATATCAGAGCCTTTTCTTTGTTAACAGTGCCATATAGCTCATTGGAGCATTGAAAACAGACAACATTATGTCTTGGACGATACGTTGAGAGAAGATCGACTTCGAATCCGAAAAAAAGGGGCTGCAGAAAGCATCGCTATATTTCAAAGAATCAAGTTGAATTTGCTGCAACGAGTCAAAAAAATTTGGAACCTACGCTCCATACCCAAGGCACAACGTGCGCTTCGGGTCTCACCAGAAAAAATACTGCAGCTGCTCAAACTACAAACATAAATTATTTATGCGCTCGCCCTGTGGCAATGAAGGGTTTGACTTTTGCTATCAGTTCTGTCGTAATGGAATTTAATTTTTTGTTAAGGAATGGATGGCATGTTCTCAAAAACCCTTTGGTTTCACCGTAAAGGTTATCTACAGGGCATATTCTGGTTTTGCTGTGTTTGTTTTTGCAGTGCATTGAATGATACCATGGTCAAATGTGCTGGAAATCGCTTAAGCCCCCTTGAAATTTCATTTTTTCGGTTTTTGTTTAGCACATTAACGCTTTTTCCGTTTATGTTGGCCAGAGGAAAACAGGCTTTTGTAACGAGACACGTGGGCGCCCACGCAATTCGGGGAACGTTGCTGTTTTTAGCAGTGATTCCTTGGTGTTATGGGGTTGTTGCGCTACCCTTAACCCTTGCCACTACCATCAGCTTTACCACACCTTTGTTTGTTCTAATTTTTGCAGCCATCTTTTTGAAAGAAAAAGTAGGGTGGCAGCGAACCCTCGCAACGCTCATAGGTTTTTTAGGAATTTTGTTGAGCTTTCAGCCTTCTCTAGAAGGGTTCAACACAACAGCTATTTTTCTTGTCGCCTCAACGGTTATGTTTGGGACTTTGGATATCATTAATAAAAAATTATTAAATGCAGACGAAGGATTTCTTCCCATGTTGTTCTATTCCGCCTTTGGAACAACGCTCCTCTCTCTTCCACTGGGAATTTTGAACTGGACAACTCCCTTATTGAATGAATTTCTTTGCTTGTTTGTGCTGGGAGCTGGAGCCAATCTCTTGCTTTTCTGTTTATTGAAAGCGATTGCTGCCTGTGATATCTCTGCCTTGCAACCTCTCCGCTACACGGAGTTGGTTTTCTCTGGAAGCCTTGGGTTTATTCTTTTTCAAGAAATCCCGAGTGCTTCAACCCTATTGGGCGCGGCGTGCATCATCCCCTCGACGCTCTACATTGCCTGTTATGAAACACGCCAACAACGCCTCAAAAAGCTTGAAGCTGTTTCTGCTTAGGCTTTGTTGCTCTCGCTTAAGAAAAGAGGGCGAGTTCTTCTGGAAAAGGGAATTCTCAGATTTCGAAAGCGTTCTTGCTCTGTTCTAACGGCTTCTTGTAAGAGCTCATGGCGGCAAAGGCGCAGCTGATTTAGATTGGTTTCTTCAATTTCTCCTATCCGCTGCGCACTTAAAAGAGATCCTTCAACCAAGTGGATCAACGTTGTGATAGATTCTTTAGAGATGGACATTGTTTCTCACTGTATGTTAGATATATCTTATTTTCATTCATTCTTAACTCACTTTGTTTAAAAAAAAGTAAAAAAAGCTTAAAAAACACTTAACTGCTTATAGTAAAGTAATCTGATTTTTAACGCTTCGTAAACCACAGCACCAAATTATCATCAAGTGGGTAGCTATTTCCTGGGATGGTTGGTTGGTAATTATATGTAACGCCTTTGCCATCAGGGATTTGTAGGGAGAAGTCATAATTTACCTAAGTAAGACCCCTGCATAATTGATGAATGAGTATCGGATGGCTATAATGGGTTTGGAAGCAAAGTATAAGAGGTTTGAAATGTCCTTTTTAAATTGTGAAGCAAGAGAACGTTTAAAGAACAGCCAACTTATCCAAGCCTTTAGGCTCATAGATTGGGATCCCGTCAAGAAAAGCATGGGAAAGCTGGGAAGATCTGGCTACGGTCCCACTGGATATGTTCCTATCAATTTACTAAAGTCCTTGATTTTGCAGGCTTGGCATAACTTAAGTGATGAAGAACTAGATAGTGTCGTCAAGAGACATTAAGCCAAAGTGCAAGGCAACGAATGTGGGTTGCCGCAAGGAAGGAGGAAGTATTTTTAGCGTATCGTGTGGCTATTCCTCTCCATCGTTTAAGATGCAAGAAGGCATTTTC
>JBOFRK010000047.1:0-1312 GCA_051650945.1 Alphaproteobacteria bacterium | reverse complement strand
CCTAGATCCTTGGTGAAAAACACACGATCCAGATTTTTCAGGCGGCCTTGTTCGGACAGGGTAGCGGTTTCGCTAGGCGGTAAAAGCAAATCACCCTTCAGACCCAAAGTGCATGACCCGTGATAAAACTCTACAAACTCAGGGCGGCAATTGTTGGTGATTTGCATTTTGTTTTCCTTAGATGGTGGCGGGGAGTTGTTCCCCACTCGATGAAAAACATTTTACACGGTCGCGGCGGTTATGGCAATAACTTTTTTCGTCAATTACAAAGAAACCAACAAAAGAAAAGACGAAACAAGCAACAGCAAACACCATCAAGGGGAGGGACACAACCCACGCAATAAACGCCCCTATCAGAATAACCTTGTAATGTGTTTTCATTTCAACCCCAGAGTGTAACCAGCGCCCAAGAATACAACCAACATATAAATCAGAATAAACGCTTCCAATTTGCACTTATTCTTGATCATTGCGTGAGTCGAAACAAGTAATAAAACAACCGTCCCAATAATACCGATCATGACGCGCAGACCCCACAAACGAAAATAATCAAACCAGCCATAAACGCGAGCTGAAATTTAACATCATTGGACATAATAAACCCCGTTAATAAAGGGTCAAGGTGTATTCCCTGACCCGATAAAGACATTGTACACTAACCAGAGATTAACGCAAGCTTATTTGAAACGATTGTTGTAGAAAACATGCCCGCCCGTTGCATCGTATCCGGCGAAATTGTCGAACTTGATTGAATATTCCAGCTCTTCGAATGTCGAGTTAAAATCACAAAGGGCGGCACTCATTGCGGCGTATGCATCGCTGATCGCTTTGGTCTTTGCTTCCATTTCATCAGCTCGCAACAGCTGATCCTGAATAGATTTCAGCTTGGTTTTGCGGGCCTTGATATTGCTTTCAACTTGTGATTTGAAAGCGGCCTTGTCGATTACGCGACTGTTAGGAATGTCAAGGGATTCTGTCATGCTGCCAACGGTAACCACAACAGAGATATTCGAAAAACCTTGATTGTATGAACAAGTTGCCCCATCGATAAAGCTGATCGCCTTGGTTACTTTGCTCAGAATCGCTTTGGTAACCTTGCCGCCATCTTTCATGCCGTCAACAACTTCAGACAACGCTTCCAGCATGAAAACGCGGGTCATGTAATTTGATTCGCGGTATTGCAAGGTGTTCAACAGAGAAGCGGCGGAATCAACAGCATTTTTACCATTCAAGATTACAGCAGACATTTTAATTTCCTTTGATTGTTGGGTCAAGGTGTATTCCCTGACCCGATAAAGACATTGTACACTAA
>JBOFRK010000046.1:0-7243 GCA_051650945.1 Alphaproteobacteria bacterium | reverse complement strand
CATCATCACACAAAATGGCGGTAAGGGAGACTGAGGGTCGCAAGCGCCTATTTTTGCTTCGATCCATTTTTGGGTAATAGTAAGCTCTACTTGTTGGGGGCTATAGGTCTTTTCAAGGTTGGCTGCACCTGCGACATCTTGGGCTGGTTGAGTCATGGGTTTTTGTAAAGCTCCTTTTGGCTTGAGATAAGCGGATTAGACGCTAGGATTCTATAACAGTCAACGCTTTCCCAACCCCCACCAAAGCAGGCCGCAAAAGCCTTCCATGGATTTGATAACCTTCTTGCATCACCTGCACCACATACCCAACATCCTCTTCTTTGCCTTCAAGTTCGCACATAGCCTGGTGGTGGTGAGGATCAAACTTCACACCCAAGGCTTCAATTTTTTGGATACCATGACGTTCACAAACCGTTAACAAAGCTTGTTGGGTCATGGTGATGCCGTTGACCAAATTTTCTAAAAGCGGAGATTGTGAAACAGTATCTTCAGGAATACTGTCCAAGGCACGTCCCAAATTGTCTAAAACTGACAGAACATCTTTTGCAAAAGACGTGTTAGCGTATTTACGGATCTCTTCTTGTTCACGCATAGCGCGCTTCCTTGTATTTTCAGCTTCGGCTAAAGCCCGCAATAGTTGATCTTTTAACTGGCCAACTTCTTCAGAAGAAAATTCAGAAAGCTCACTTTCTTCCTGATCCAAGACAGAATCTTTAATTTGTTCGGCAAGTTCTGCATTTGTTTTTTCAGAGGTTTCTTGGGTCATCTTGATCAATTCCTTTCCATTACAACAGCGCACACAATATCTGCTTCCTTTATAGCGCTGAAGAACGGGAATTGTAAAGGCGACCCTCTCCATTTCACCAAAGTTTCGGTAGCACATTTCGTTTGACGATAACAAAGGAGAAGCTTCATTTTATGGTTTGAACTGGCATGATTTCTCAGTTAAACTTTGAACTTCAAGCTCCAATACGCGGGCCATATTGTCAAGTAAAACAGAGATGGCTACTTCGGTCCTTGGTGCGCCTCCCACCATCTCAAAGCTCCACCCTTGACGCATAGCAGGAGGTTGCTGTTGAAAAAAACGCTCTATAACCAGCCGATGATAATAAACGAAAGGTTGATTTGAGATGGCCAAGCAGTGGCCTGGGAACGGCTCAGAAGAGAACCATTTCTTCAAATTATTGAGAGCAGCAGGTTGCAACGGATCCGATGAGGTTGATTTCTTGTGCTGAAGAGGAGGAATGGTAGATTCTGCAATATGGGTTCCCAGTTCACGAAGTCCGTTTGGAAGTTTCATATTGGTCCAAAGCCATTGAATCGCTTGGGCTTCAGTCTTGGGGAGGGGGCCAGCATGAAATTTCATTAATTTTAGCTGGCTAATTTCAAAGAGGTTAAGTGGCCTGTTGTTGGCTAGTAAAACCACTTGCACCTGAGGACTCAGGTGCAATTTCCGTTTCTGATAAAGAGACACTAAATAACTGATCCGCTTATGGACACGTTCTACCAAACCTCCAAAGATAACCAGATAGTCAATTGCTTGTGGGGAAATTGGCTCTATTTTCTCAAGATCTCCCATTTGACTGAATAAATCTTGCATCTCCTTTGTGTGATAGCGATGAAATTTTTGTTGAAATTCAGAATCCCAGCGCTCAACGCCTTCAGGACGCTTTAAAAAATTTTTTGCGACCAAAGCTAAATCAACCAAACGAACTTGCTGAGGATGGGTCTGGGGAGATAAAATAGATTCCAAACACGCTTCGGGACATCCCGAAATGGGCTTAAGAACAGGTTTTAATAAATGAAAAATGGAAAAAACTTGAGGTAGTAAATTGCCTTTATCGTCTAAGACGCGCGCCTCAGCGAAATGAACCAACACGAAAGAAAAGAGAAAAAACGCTAATAGTCTGAAATTAAATAAAAAAAAACGCATCTTTACAAAAACACACTTCCTCTCTTGCTTGGTAGAGGGATGGGAGATTTTAAAGATTTTGTCAAGCAACTTTCTGAACAGATTGATTCCGACACTGTTCAAATCTGTTCTGAAAATGGGCAGTGTAACGGAATAAGAAAAGCATAGAGGGAACACAGCAAAGGCTTGCCAGCAAGAAAAATGTGCTCCAGGTGAAAAAATCTGCTGCAATACCTGCAACACCTGAAAGCAGAATACGCATTAAAGACGCAACAGAAGTGAGTGCCGCAAAATGCAAGGCTGTATGCCCTGGCAAACATAGGCTTGAAATATAGGCAATAAATGCAGAGGCCCCAAGGCCGCATGTAAAATTCTCAGCCCCAATCACGATGGTGAGGATCCACAGATTATACCCAACAAGAGATTGAATGAAAAACATAAGGCAAGAGAGGATTTGAAGCACGCTGCATAATAAAAGCCCTGTCGCAATGCCAAAGCGATTGAGCAGCAAACCACCAAAAAAACCTCCGCAGATCATAGCGCTGATGCCAAAAAATTTCGCAATCTGCGCGATTTCCAGCTTGCTAAAACCTATGGAAAGCAAAAAAGGCGTATTCATAACATTCAAAACAGTGTCGCCAACTTTATAAAGAAGAATGAACGTACACACGATCCGCCAATCATATTGGCTAAAAAGATCCTGAATCCCTTCTTTAAATGATGCAAATAGGGCTTGGTGAGACGATGGAGAAATAACTTTTAGACTAGCGCCTGGGGGATCCCTGCTCAGCAAGCAGGTGATCATGCCAACGAACAGACAACATGCCATGAGGGTATAAACATGAAACCAAGAAATCCAGGAAGCTAGAAAAATGGCTCCTGCGCCGGATGCCATCATTCCTAAGCGAAATCCTAAATAGGTGGCTGAGGCAGAGCTGCCTTCTAAACCCTTAGGTGTAATTTCAATGCGATACGCCTCAACAATGACATCTTGAAGGGCGGCAAATAAGCAAACCATTAACGCGAGACAAGCCGTCCACACAAGATGTTCCTCAGGACTTGTTGCTCCCATCCCAACAATAGAGCCAAATAGACAAATTTGACTGAACAATGTCCAGCTACGCCTGCGCCCCAACCAACGGCTGAGATAGGGGATAGAGAGGCGGTCTACAACAGCACCCCACACAAATTTCAAACAGTAAGGTAGGGTGGAAAGCGCCATCAGTCCAATGACAGATGGCCCAATGCCAAGTTCTGATAACCACACACTCAGGGTTGAGAGGGTTAGGAGGAAAGGAATGCCACTAGAAAAGCTGAGCAGAATGATCTTCACAAAAAAAGAAATATTTTGATGTAAAGTTCTAAATTTTGTTGTAGGAATCTTTGTAGACAAATGACCGATTCCTCGTTAACAGCTTACCATTCTAGAGGGATTTCCTAATACGGACATCACTTCCAGAATTTCTATCTTCATCTTAATCCCCTTTTTCTTTTTTTGCAAAAAAATGCCACAAAGACTCTTTTGTTTGACTTTATTGGGCTGTTTCTTGTTTATTTACCTGATATTCATGTGATTCTGGTGAAAAGTGGCTTTGAAAATGGGATACAAGCTCCAAGAACGGTTCTGAATTTAAGAGAGCCCCGCAGGCCTGCCCCAGTTGCTTAAGATAAGCTGGCAACTGATCCGTTCGAATATGTTGGCGAAAAAATGATTCATGGACTGCTCTTTCAAATAAAAGCGAGAGAATATCAAGTCCGATGGGGCGTGTTACCCCAAAGGTTACATGGAGCGAAGCGTCAGATTCTGCAAGGGCGTCGTGGTAAGTTCCTCGGGGCAGATAAAGGACATCACCAGGTTCAAGGGTTGCTTGGAAGGCGATCTCTCCCTTGGCTTGATCATGATAGGCTTGCCCAAATTGCTTAAATGCAGGATGGGGAAGGGGAGCATCATAGCGTCCTTGATAAACCGTCCATTTTTTCTTTCCCAAGATATGAAAAACCCAGACATCGTGGGTATCAAAATGACTTTTAAAAGCTTGTTTTTGTTTCCAGGATAAATATAAATTTGCCTGCACTTTTCCACAAAAAGTTTCTTGGAGCAAACGACCCATGCTCCGCAGAGCAGGTGTCATGTTTTCTAGCTCATTGCAAACTAGGGAAGCTCCCTGTTCTAGATAGGTAATCACTTGCTTCGGATTTGGGCGGAGGACCGGACCATTAAGGCTTGTTACCGTTTGGCAATAGAAGCGAGGCTCTAGGCACTTGCCTTCTAAAGCCAGTTGGAGCGTTTGAGGTGTCCAAAGCAAAGGAATTGAGAGCAGTTCATTCAAAATTTCCCAAGACATAAGATTATTGCAACGGTTGGGATAAGGTGCTCTGCCATAAAAAGGACGCTGATCTACGTAGTCCTTCAAAAAATTTTTACGTTTTATGGGTGTAACGAGGTCTTCAAAACACCAAAGGTTAGGTTGCTCTGAAGAAAAATTATGGGCGGAGGTTGATGTATGCATGAAGGAAACTCCTTTTTTAACGATTACAACCGCATTTTTGCGTTACCCTACAGATTCACCTTCTTTATAAAAGAAAAATGCTGGAAGAAAAACAAAGAATCAAGGTGAAATTCATGTCCTTAGCAAAATTCAAATTTATAGGTATTTCTTTGGGCCTTAATCGTTTTGTTTTTTTGGACCTGTTTGATAAGGCCTAAGGCTTTCTGGGTTATGACCCATAAGGCGCCCGTTGCTGTCCCTCTTCAGCAGAGTTTGTTTGAGTCACGGACGTTCTTTCGGATACAGAGGCTGTTGCGGTAGAAGTTGTTTCTCTGGAAATATTTCCGCTCGTCTCAACAGTTTGTTCTTCTAATGTTGCGCTAGTTGTTTTGGTTGTTGTGGTGCAAACCCTGGTAGGGATATTCCTTGGAGGCGTTGTTTCGGGATTATCTCGTGCGTAATAAGGCTTACCTGAATAAATAGGCGAGCTGCTCAAAAAGGCAATACTTACAGCTCCCATAAATTTAGGTTTGATCGTAAACATGTCTTATCCTCCCTCATTATCATTATCTCTTAAGGATCTTCGCCGGAAGGTAATTTTTGATAGAGAGACCATTCAAACAAATGAACGTAAGGTAAGGATACACTGGCCTCCTCAGTCTCAACCTTACGAAGAAATAATTCTATTATCCAGTATTGATTATGTGGAAAAAAAATTTACAAATTATTAATTATTGTTACTATTTTATAAACTTTTTAAGAATGAGAGGTGTTTTATTGAAAGAACGCGCTTAATTTTTGAAGGATATATTGACGAAAAATGAAAACCCGCTTGAGGGTGAGTGAATGGCGCGTGCACGCTACATAACGAAAGACCAATGGCTTATTTTCTTGCTGCAACACCTCAACCAGCTTGTCCTCTGGAGGCACAAGAAATAGGGGGAGCTGCACAAGCCCAAGATCTTTTTGGGCAGCATAATAAAGCCCTTGGAAACTATTGAGGGCTAAAACATGGGAACGTGGCTTTTGGGACGGACGCCCAACCTCAAGCAACCACCGAAAATGAGATAAAAAAGTAGGATCCGTTCTTTTTTCTTGAAAAATCATCAGACGATGTTGATCCAAGTCTTTAATACAAGTTGGGGTTCCTTGTTTTTCTAGATAGGCTTTGCTTCCAAAAATACCTGCAGCACTTGGCATTGGTTTTGAGGTGATAAAGTCAGGATCTGAAGGAGGAGACAGGGTGATGCTGATATCATACTGTTTAGACGCTAAATTCACCTCACAATCTGTAAACGTAAGTTGGAAATGAATTTCGGGATACCGCTTGCTAAATTCCAACAGCTGCTCTGAAAACCAGTGAACCCCCAAAACGTGCGTAACCGCAACACGCACAACACCCCTTGGGGCATCTTTGTTTTCGATCAACATCATCTCTGTTGAGGCGAGTTGCACAGTAATTTCTTGAACAGTTTTGTATAAAAGCTCTCCTTTGTGGGTTAATTTTAATCCCCTGGGGATCCGATAAAAAAGCACACAATTGAGCTCTTTTTCTAAAAGTGCCACTTGTCGACTGAGAGCGGATTGGCTGATATAAAGGACTTCAGCCGCTTTAGAGAAGCTGCCTATCTCAGCAATCTTAAAAAAAACACGCAATCTGTCCCAGTCCACGTCACCCTAACCCATTCAAAATTTTTATCTTAGATGTGTTTCATAATAGTGATTATTATTAAAAAACGCTTTCTAGAAAAAAGTAAATCGTTTTATCCAGCACTTTTCGTTTCATGATTTTAAAAAATAAACTGGGGTTACCACTTGACTTTTTTAGCTTTGTGGTTGAGGATGGAGTCCGGTTTTAATCATTTTTTGGAAAATGAGAGGGAAAGACGAAATGTCTAGGCGTTGTATGATTTCGGGGAAAAAAACAGTTTTTGGGAACAATGTTAGCCATGCTAACAACAAAACGAGGCGTCGTTATCTGCCCAATCTTCAGGTTGTTTCTTTCACCAGTGACGTGCTTGGAACTGCAGTTCGAATGAGAATCTCTACCCATGCCATCCGAACTATTGAGCATAAGGGTGGGTTAGACACTTACCTGAGCAAGCTTTCCCGCAATGATGTTTCTCCTGATCTTTTCCCTTTGTACAGACGGTTTAAAAAAGCCAGCGCTGCAACACCTTCAGCTGCTGCTTAGAGGGCCTGTGGCTGAAATCAATAGAAGGGGTGTAGGGTGAAACCAACGCCTTGGATTATCGGGAATTGGAAAATGAAGGGCTCCTGGGCCCATGCTCAGCATTTTGCTGAGGGTCTTCAGGTTTTTCTGGGCCGACCTCAGTCGCCTTCCTTAAAAATTGGAGTGTGTCCTCCTTTTCCTTTTCTTGCAGCTTTTAAATCATCAATTGATAGAAAATTTCTCTTAGGTGGTCAAGATTGCGCATTTTTTACCCAAGGAGCTTATACAGGCGATGTGGGTGCTGAGATGCTGCAAGATATGGGATGCACATTTGTCTTGGTTGGCCACAGCGAGAGACGTCAGCACCATAGAGAAGATGCCTCATGCATTCAGCAAAAACTTGCTCGCGGGGTAGAAGCAGGGCTTAAAGTTGTTTTATGTGTAGGAGAAACGCAGCAGCAACGGGAGGCAGAGCAACAAACACAAAGCGTTTCTCAGCAGCTTCAAGAAGCCCTTGAGGGCTTGAAAGATCCAAACTCCTTGTGGATTGCTTATGAGCCCCTGTGGTCCATCGGCACACAAAAAACCCCCTCCCCTGAAGCCATTCAACAAATGGCAGGCTGCATCCAACAAACATTTCAAAAAATTTTCCCCCATGCTGGCCGAACT
>JBOFRK010000045.1:0-6652 GCA_051650945.1 Alphaproteobacteria bacterium | reverse complement strand
TGTCTTTAGAATAATACCCAGCAAAATAAGGAATCCCCGCCAAAGCAAGGTTTCCAATCCACACGGCTGCGTAGGTGAAGGGAATAAAGCGCCACAACCCTCCCATTTCTCGTAAATCTTGCCCGCCTGATACAGCATGGATAACTGAGCCGGCACTCAAAAATAACAGGGCTTTGAAAAAAGCATGGGTTGCGAGGTGGAAAATGGCAGCTCCATAAGCGGAAACGCCAATAGCGGCAAACATATATCCCAACTGGCTGCATGTGGAATAAGCGATGACGCGTTTGATATCCGTTTGGGTGCAAGCAACCGTTGCCGCGAAGAATGCTGTAACGCCTCCGATGATGAGGATAAACGTCTGCACAGCTGGCGCATATTCAAGCATGGGAGAGATGCGGACCATCAAAAAAACGCCCGCTGTTACCATGGTGGCCGCGTGAATAAGCGCAGACACAGGGGTTGGGCCTTCCATAGCGTCAGGAAGCCAGACATGGAGCCCAAATTGGGCAGATTTCCCCATGGCGCCGATAAACAAGCAGAAACATGTGAAAGAAAGAGCGTGTACCTCTCCCAGCCAAGGTAAGGTGAAGGTGGTGTCCAAAACCCGAGGAACCTCCGTAAACATTTCATTGAAATTGACGGAATTAAAAAGAAAAAAAGCAGAAAAAACACCTAAGGCAAGGCCTACATCTCCAACGCGGTTTACCAAGAAAGCTTTCATCGCAGCAGAGCCAGCGCTTTGGCGATCATACCAAAACCCAATCAGCAAGTAAGACGCAACACCCACCCCTTCCCAGCCAAAAAAGACTTGCAAAAGGTTAGGGGATGTGACCAGGCTAAGCATGAAAAAGGTAAATAGGCTGAGGTAAGCCATAAACCTTGGAATACTTTTGTCCCCATGCATATACCCAATGGCGTAAATATGAACCATGGTTGAGACCAACGTGACGACCCCCATCATGATAGCCGTTAGAGAATCCACATAAATCCCCCAGCTAACTTGAAAGCCTTGAACTTCAACCCAAGGGAAAAGCGTTACCTGTAACAACTGTTCTTCAAAACAGACCGCTTTGATCACGCATAAAGCGGCTAAAGAAGCGCATACCATGAGGCCACACGTTAGAAATTCAGCTATATGATCAAAATGAGGCCTTCCCATCCCCATCCCTACCAGACTTGCTCCCAACAGTGGGGCAAATACGGCTATAACAGCAAACATATCCATTTTTTCCAACCTTCCCTCTGGGCTTTTGGCCCTTACATTACTTTAGGCGCTTGTTTGAGCTTTAATTTTACAATTTTAACCTTTCATCAAATTTGCTGTATCAACTTCAATGGAAGCGCGCTGACGGAAATAAACGACTAAAATAGCAAGACCGATGGCTGATTCAGCTGCAGCGACAGTTAGCACAAAAAAGGTGAAAATCTGGCCGCTTAAATCTTGAAGAAAATGTGAAAACGCTACGAAATTAAGGTTAACTGCCAGCAACATCAACTCAATTGCCATCAAAATCACAATAACATTTCTGCGGTTTAAAAAAATTCCAAATACCCCAATGGTGAAAAGGATCGCTGAAACAACTAAATAATGGGTGATATGAATTTCCATAAAACTATACTCCCTTTCCAATCGGAACATCGACGAGGGTGACGCTCTCTTTCCCTTTTTGGGAGATTTGCCCTCTGATGCTTTGACGCTTAACGTCTTCACGTAGGCGCAGGGTTGAGACAATAGCACCGATCATCGCTACCAATAAAATGAATCCAGAAATCTGAAAAGGTAAAAAATATGTTGTGTATAAGACATAGCCCAGTTGGTGTGCGTTGCTCCCTGAAGCCGTTGACATGGGGAGGGATGCAAGGTGAAAGCTCTCGGGAAACGCGACCCAGCCCACCATTGCGAAGATCAATTCTAAACATAAAAGTCCACCAACAATCCCCCCAACGATTCGGTAAGTACCTGATGCGTCTCGAAGTTTTTTGAAATCAACCCCCAGCATCATCACCACAAAAAGGAATAAAACAGCTACTGCCCCTACGTAAACCACAACCAGCAGCATAGCTAAGAATTCTGCTCCTGCCAAAACAAAGAGGCCAGCTGCGTTGATGAAGGCGAGGATCAGAAAAAAGACGCTGTGGACTGTTTCTCGCACTAAAATAACACAAGCAGAAGAAACCAGCAGCAGGCCTGAGAAAAAATAGAATAAAAGCGGGGCTAACATGGCAGCAACCTTCTCATATCTAAAAACCGTGTTTCTTTTCTCATCGTTCTATCCTCGTTTAACTTCCTTGGGCTTCTCAGCGATAGGGAATTTCTTTTTCTAAGCGGCGCGCAATTTCTTCTTCCCAGCGGTCACCATTTGATAAGAGTTTTTCTTTTGTATAGAGCAACTCTTCGTGGGTTTCCGTAGCATATTCAAAATTTGGCCCCTCAACAATGGCATCTACAGGGCAAGCTTCTTGGCACAGGCCGCAAAAGATGCACTTCGTCATATCAATGTCATAGCGCGTTGTTCGCCGGCTTCCATCTTCCCGCTCTTCCGCCTCAATGGTGATGGCTTGGGCAGGGCAAACCGCTTCGCAGAGCTTGCAAGCAATGCAGCGCTCTTCCCCGTTGGGATAGCGCCTCAAGGCGTGCTCTCCCCGAAAGCGAGACGACAAAGGCCCTTTTTCATAAGGATAGGCCAACGTCACCTTCCGCTTGAAAAAATACACCAAGGTCAGCTTCATGCCCTTAACGATTTCCCACAGCACCCAATGACCCAGCCCAAGGCGTTTAGCCTCTTTTTTGTGTTGCTGCGGCTTCATGGCATGTTCCTTTTTCGATTAGATCCAAGCATTTTTTTTAAAGCCCTCTCTCTCACAAATCCATCATGAACACGACGGTGGCGGTGAGCACAACCCATCCCAGGGAAACCGGCAGAAAAATTTTCCACCCTAAGCGCATCAACTGATCATAGCGATAGCGCGGCAGAGTGGCCCTCACCCACAAAAAGAGGAAGAGGAAAAAAGAAATTTTAAGGGCCATCCAAACAAACCCAGGAATAACCTTTGAAGCTGGCCAATCCCCTGGTGGCAACCATCCCCCTAAAAACAAAATAGACCCCAAAGCGCTCATCAGGATCATATTCGCATATTCTCCCAGAAAAAATAACCCAAAGGAGATGGAGGAATATTCGACGTTATACCCAGAAACGAGCTCTGCTTCAGCCTCTGGTAAATCAAACGGTGCCCTGTTGGTTTCTGCCAGAGCAGACACAAAGAAAATCACAGCCATGGGAAAATGGGGAATGACAAACCACATGTTTCTTTGGGCAAGAACAATCTCTTTGAGGTTTAAGGAGCCCGCGCACAGTAACACACAAACAATGATCAACCCGATAGAAACTTCGTAAGACACCATTTGGGCCGCAGAGCGCAGGCCTCCCAAAAGCGCATATTTTGAGTTGCTGGCCCAGCCCGCCATGATAATGCCGTAAACTCCTAAAGACGACAGGGCAAAAAGATAAGAAATCCCCACATTAATATCGCTTAAAATAAAATTTTCGCTCCAGGGAATAACCGCCCAGGCGGAGATGCTTAAGGTAAAGGTAACTAAAGGTGCGAGCATAAAGACGGTTTTATCAGATGCCGTGGGAATGATGGTTTCCTTATGTAACATTTTGATCGCATCGGCGAAAGGCTGCAGCAGCCCAAAGGGCCCTACCACGTTGGGGCCTTTACGTAACTGCATTGCTGCAATCACCTTACGTTCTGCATAGGTTAAATAAGCGACGGAAATGAGGAGAGGCACCACCACAATCAGGGACTGGATTAACAAGGTCAAAAAGGGCAGTACGTAGGTTGTGAAAAATGGTTCAAGCATAGGTTGCACTCCCTTTTTCTGTTCCTGAGCTTTTACCCTGGGCCTCACGGGCTTGGGTACAAGCGGCCATGGTGACAGAGTTTCTGCTGATGGTATCTGTCATATAAAAATTAGGAATTAATTCTCGAAAGGGCACATTCTCTATGGTGCCTTTTTTCCCAAAAACAGACCAGGGGGCTTGCTGAAGGGTTTCGATTTCCTGAAAAATAGGGTTTGCAGTTCCAAGGCGTTGGCGGACCTCCTCGAGGGTGTCATAACGGGGTTTCATCCCCAAAACTTCCATCAAAGCCCGTAGGATTTTCCAATCTTCACGGGCCTCTCCTGGGGGCATGCAAGCAGCATAGCCGCGCTGAACCCGACCTTCTGTATTCACGTAAAGCCCATCTTTTTCCGTATAAGCCGCACCTGGCAGCACAACATCGGCAATTTGAGCCCCTCTGTCTCCGTGGTGGCCCTGATAGATCACAAAGGTTCCCTGGAAGCAATCCATCTGCAGCTCATCAGCTCCCAGCAAATAGACTGCCTGAAGCTCTTTGGTTGAAGCGGCTTTTTGAATCCCTTTAACATCCAGGCCACCCTCACCAGGGACGAGCCCTAGGTCAAGTCCTCCAACCCGGGCTGCTGCGGTGTGCAGCACATTAAACCCGTTCCAATCTGGGCGAACTATTTTGTAACGTTCGCAAATTTCGTGGAGGGTGCCCAAAATCGCCAGGCTGTCGGGTCGTTGAAACGCGGATGCTCCCAAGATAATCACAGGATATTTCGCTTGCTCTAAAACTTTCTGAAGGGGGCTTGCCTTTCCTGTAGCAAGGCTTTCTAGAAGCTGTGGTGTGTTCCCATAATAAGTAGCAGGGTAGGTGAGGGGAGTTTCCACACCGATCACCCCAACGTGGGTTCCCTTTGCAACATAATTTTTGCGGATGCGGGCATTCAGCACGGGGGCTTCTACCCGTGGATTTGTCCCCACCAGCAAGAAGAAATCTGCCTGATCCAGCCCTTGAATCGTCGTATTAAACAGATAGCTGCACCTAGGTTCAGCCAAAAATTGCGCGCCATCTTGCCTGCAGTCCACATGGGGTGTTCCAAAGCCTGTCATCAGGTCTTTAAACGCAACCATGGCTTCAGCATCTACTAAATCTCCCACGATTCCCGCAATCTTATTGCTAGAAACCCGCTTGAGCCTGGAAGCAATCACCTGAAAGGCCTCATCCCAATGGCAGGGCTCCAGGTAGCCGCTTTTGTTTCGGATGTAGGGTTTATCGAGGCGCTGATATCTCAGGCCATCGCAAGCAAACCGGGTTTTATCTGAAATCCATTCCTCGTTGATGGCCTCGTGAACCCGGGGAAGGATGCGCATCACCTCTCGTCCGCGGGTGTCAATCCGAATGTTACTCCCAACTGCGTCCATCACATCTACAGACTCTGTTTTGGTCAGCTCCCAAGAGCGCCCTTTAAAAGCATAGGGTTTGGAGGTGAGGGCCCCAACGGGGCACAAATCAATCACGTTGCCTGATAGTTCTGAAGAGAGAGAACGTTCCAGGTAACTGGTGATCTCTGTGTGTTCACCACGATAGATGGCTCCCATTTCTGAAATTCCTGCCACTTCGGTGGAAAATCGCACACAGCGGGTGCAGTGAATGCAGCGGTTCATGGAGGTTTTAACAAGGGGTCCTAAATTTTTATCCGGGACGGCACGCTTATAAAAGCCAAAGCGGCTGCGGTCTTTCCCGTAGGAAACCGTGATATCCTGGAGATCGCATTCTCCCCCTTGATCACAGATAGGGCAATCCAAGGGGTGGTTGATCAGCAAAAATTCCAGCGCACCTTTGCGGGCTTTTTCAACCATGGGGCTGAGGGTATGCACCACCATGCCTTCACTGACAGGCATGGCGCAACTGGCAACAGGCTTGGGCGTTTTTTCAACTTCCACCAGGCACATCCGGCAATTTCCAGCAATGGAAAGACGGCTGTGATAACAGAAAATGGGAATTTCAATGCTCAGCTGCTCTGCCGCTTGCAAAATGGTGGATCCTTCTGGAACCTCAACCCCATAGCCATCAATCGTAAGCTTAGGCATGGCCCTTCCTCACTTCCTTTTTAAACCTGTTGCTTGCGCTGTGATTCATCTTAAGCAACCCCCACGTGCCGCTTGATCCGGCGTTCTAGTTCTGGCCGAAAATGGCGGATTAAACCTTGAACAGGCCAGGCCGCAGCATCTCCTAACGCGCAAATGGTGTGCCCTTCAATTTGCCGGCTCACTTCTTCCAGCAAATCGATGTCTTCAGAAACTGCCTCACCTTTTCCAAGGCGCAGCAACATCCGCCACATCCACCCTGTTCCCTCGCGACAAGGAGAACATTGGCCACAGCTTTCGTGCATATAAAATTTCGATAAACGGGCGATCGCCTCGACAATATCTGTGCTTTTATCCATCACAATGATGGCTGCGGTGCCAAGTCCCGTTTTGGCTTCGAGAAGGCTGTCATAGTCCATTAAAACCGTGTCACACACCGTTTTGGGGATGAGAGGGACAGAAGATCCCCCCGGGATCACCGCCAGCAAATTGTCCCAGCCACCCCGCACACCGCCTGCGTGCTTTTCTAAAAGCTCTTTCAGGGGGATGCTCATGGCATCTTCCACGTTGCAGGGCTTGTTAACATGGCCTGAAATGGAATAAATCTTGGTGCCTGCGTTATTAGGTCTTCCGATGCTTGCAAACCATCCCGGTCCCCGGCGTAAAATAGTGGGTACCACCGCAATGGTTTCCACATTGTTGATGATGGTAGG
>JBOFRK010000044.1:0-1034 GCA_051650945.1 Alphaproteobacteria bacterium | reverse complement strand
GTATCAACCCACCTTGGCAACGGAGATGGGAGCCCTGCAAGAACGCATCACCTCCACCCACAAAGGCTCTATCACCAGCGTGCAAGCCATTTATGTGCCAGCAGACGACCTAACAGATCCAGCGCCAGCAACTTCTTTCGCGCACTTGGATGCCACAAGCGTTTTAAGCCGACAGATTGCAGAGCTGGGAATTTACCCTGCGGTGGATCCGCTAGATTCAACGTCTCGCATCCTTGATCCCCACGTGGTGGGTGAGGAACACTATCAGGTAGCGCGAGAGGTTCAACAGATTCTCCAAAACTATAAATCTTTGCAAGATATTATCGCCATTTTGGGCATGGATGAGCTCTCTGAGACCGACAAACTAACGGTTTCAAGGGCTCGTAAGATTCAGCGCTTTTTGTCTCAGCCCTTCCATGTGGCAGAAGTCTTCACAGGAACACCCGGAGTTTTTGTGGAGCTTGAGGAAACCATTCGTGGCTTTAAAGGGATTGTGGCGGGAAACCATGACGATTTACCTGAAGCAGCTTTCTATATGGTAGGAACTATTGATGAAGCCATTGAAAAAGCCAAAGCCCTTTCTCAGCAATCGGCTCCAAAGGAGGCTGCGTGAGTTATTCTGCCTTCATGTGCGTAACGCTCTTAACGCCTGATAGGCTTGTGCTTGAGGATTATCCGGCAACCTCTCTGGCTATCCCTGGAGAAGAAGGGGAGCTTGGCCTTTTCCCCAGACATACTCCTTTGTTGGTGACGCTAAAGGCAGGGGTGGTAATGATTCATGCCGAAACTGAAACCCTTCGCTATTCGATCTCAGACGGGTTTGCAGATATCCTCCCCGATCGCGTGACGCTTCTTGTCTCAAAAGCCCAAGCCCTCTTGAAAGCTGAAAATTATAGCACTGTTAACAAAGTTTTGGATCTGCTATAATTTTTCTCGAAACCATTTAATTTGAGAAAGCTGCGCAATGCATAAGCGTTTATACCCTATTTCTGTTGATTTTTTTAAGTCTCAGATTGTTCCGCTCATCGAAGCAT
>JBOFRK010000043.1:0-2185 GCA_051650945.1 Alphaproteobacteria bacterium | reverse complement strand
GGAAGCTTCACCTTGATGATATGGGCTCCCAAAAGGGCCGCCATGTGGGCGCCATAGGCAACCACGTCTAGGGCTGTTTCTCCTTTTTTGGAGAGGTTGCCCCGGGGGTAGGCCCACGCCACAACTGCCAAACCATGGGCTCTCGCTTCTTCAGCCAGGGCGCGGAAGGTGCCCACCATGGCGTTCATCTGATCTGAGCCTGGATAAAGTGTAAACCCGATGGCAGAGCACCCCAGCCTCAAGGCGTCTTTAACAGAAGCCGTCACGGCTTGATCAGGGCCTGTTCCCCCTGGTACAAGGCAATGGGCGCTGTTGACCTTAAGGATTAAAGGGATTTGCCCTGCAAAGGTGGAGGCGCCGGCTTCCAAAAGCCCCAGGGGGGCCGCAAAAGCAGAAAGCCTCGCTTCTATCGCAAGTTCAAAGTGGCGGTGAGGGTCATATCCCCCAGGATTCATGGAGAAGCTGCGCGCTGGCCCATGCTCAAACCCTTGGTCCACCGGCAAAATCAGAAGCCGCCCTGTTCCTCCCAAAGCGCCATACATCAAAAGGCGAGCAAGGTTTGCTTTGGTTCCTGGGTGGTCGCTTTCATAGTGCGCCAAAATGTTTCGAACGGGGATTGGTAAGCCGGTCATTCCTTGA
This sequence comes from Alphaproteobacteria bacterium, assembly GCA_051650945.1. GTDB lineage: Bacteria > Pseudomonadota > Alphaproteobacteria > Holosporales > JBOFFI01 > JBOFFI01. Next base: position 1,546 of record JBOFRK010000043.1, on the reverse strand, counting down.
AGCTCCGTATGAATTTTCTTAAATTATCCATAAAAACCATACGACACCCAGATTTTTTTGTACAGAGGGTCTTGGGGATTGCTTACAAATTACGGAAGCAGAGCCCCCTTGCGCTCAAATTCTTTATAAACCAGCCCTATGGCGATGGTTGTGAGGATTGAGCAGAATATGTGTAAGAGAATCGAAAAAACAACCAAAAATCCTGATAAATATGGCTCTAAGGATTGAGGCCATTCTAAACGCAATAATAATTCACCCAGAAGACTTGGGATAAAAAATGGCGCTGCGATAAACAGAAGACGTAATGTATTCCCCTTCATCTGGCGCCAGCTCCAACCAAGGGTTGCGGGTGAACCTATTGAAATTGCTGGAATTACAAGGGAAAATCGGGCTAGTGGATATAATAAACTCAGAAATCCTAAAGCTGATAAGGAAACAACAAGCGCTTTTTGCATAGGGGCTGAAAAAGAAGAAGGGGTAAGGAAAAGTGCTCCAAAAATAATCAATCCCAGCGCAATCACGAAGAATCCATCAATCAAAAGGTTGTATCCAAATATTTTGGCATGCCTTTTCTTCCAATGTTTTCTGAAAAATCTTTTTTCAAGCTGTCCTGTAAGGGTTAAGTGAGATGTTGAAAGCATCATCACCGTGATCGAAGCAAAATATATAGACGTTAAAAGAATTCCATACCCTGCGAGTAAAATGAAAAACCTAATGTAATGCAATTTAATTTGCTTAAGCTCTAATCCCGTATGTGCGAAAGCTACAAAAAATAAGACAAGGGAAACAATTAAAAATAAAACTTGTGTAAAGCTTATCTTCATCACTTCTTTAAAATGGCTTTTAAAAAAATAAATTGTCTCCTTGAAAATGGCTCCAACGCTTAAGCGCACAACATTTTTTTCTAACATCATTTACCTGTTTTGTTAAATTATTTTTCCGTAAAATAAACAGATTTTATCTGCAAGTCAAATTTAAAATGTTTCTTAAAAAAATGGAAAGCATTTGCTTTAACAAACAATTTGCTTTGTGTTTTGAATGGGAAATGCGTATAAAAAGAGCTTGGTAGCAAGGCCCGTGTTCTGGGGCTGGTATTTTTTGAAATCAACTTACAGAAGGGTTCCATGCAGTATCCTCGTTTTGTGTCTTTTTTCTGTTTTAAATTTATGTTGTTTTTTTTGCTTTTAGGCGTGGAAAAAACGGGGGCTTTGGCCACCACCATCCCTTCTATCGGCTTTGAAACCCAAGCCAAACAAGCGTTGTTGATTGACCTCAGCACCGCCACGGTTTTATATGAAAAAAATGCAGATGCGCAGATGGTGCCTTCTTCTATGACGAAGATTTTAACGGCCTATGTGCTATTTGATTTCTTAAAACAAGGCAAGCTGAAGCTTTCTGATACCTACACTGTCAGTGAGAAAGCTTGGCGGATGGGGGGCTCCAAAATGTTTGTGCCCTTGGGAGAGTCTGTAACCCTTGAAGACCTCCTTCAAGGGATTATCGTGCAATCTGGTAACGACGCCTGCATTGTGGCTGCAGAGGGGAT
>JBOFRK010000042.1:0-6087 GCA_051650945.1 Alphaproteobacteria bacterium | reverse complement strand
ATACAGGGCCTGTTCGTCGACTTATTCGAGACCCATGGCGCGCAGCCCGTTATCCCGCCAAAAGGGATTTACACGCTTCTTGGAGCTCACCTTAAACCCTCGGATTGCTATGATGTGAAAACCTATCGTGAACGACATTTTATTGAAAGGCTTTTGGGCCGAATCAAAGAGAATAAGAGATATCGCCATGCGGTTCGATAAACGCGACACGATGTTCCTTAGCTTTATCGCACTGGCTCTTCTTAAGGCTTACAAATTATTTTGTTAACAGTGCCATAGTTTAAAACAATGGTCTTGGGTCCTGTGTAAACTGGTTGTAAAGACGATAGTCTGCAGGTTGGACGGTTTCGTCCTGGACTATGGAGGCTTTGAGAAAAATAACCAGCTCAGTAACATTCCGTTGGTCCTCCCTGCCTTGAAAAATGTTTCCCAAAATGGGGATGTCTTGCAAGCCAGGTAGGCCAGCGGCCTTATCTTCCACAACCTCTTCCATAAACCCACCCATAACGATCACTTCTCCTGAGCGCACTTTTAAAACTGAATCCATTTCTCGAATTTGAACGACAGGAATGGTGGATGTCACTGTATTATCTGATTTGATGGTAACCGCTGGATCTTCTTTGGTTGCCACAATTTTAGAGATGCTAGGGCGCAAGGTGAGGGTAATTTCTTGAGTCTCCAAATTAACAGAAGGCTGCACAACCATCACCAGCCCAATGGGGATGGTTTGGACCTGACTGGTTGTGTTCTCTACATCAGGCTTCCCATCTGCGGCAATCAAACGCTCCACATCTAGGCGAAAAAAGACTTCGTTTTTTGCAAATTTAAACAAAGCAGATTGGTTGTTTAAAACCGTCATCCTAGGATTAGACAGGGTGCGTGTTGTTCCAAATTGGGCCATTAATTGGGCAATGGCAGAAAAATCTCCTTTTTTGAAAGCGATGGTGAATAAATTTTTTTCAGGTTTGATCTCATTAAATGGCGTGTCGTGGGATGTAAATTCTCCCATCGGAGCAAAAGCCGCGGCTTGATGCCCCAGCAAAGACCAATTGATCCCTGTTCGGTTTTTGTCTGACAAAGCCACCTCAACAATTTTTGCTTCAATCACAATCTGGGTTGACGTCTGTTCTTTCAGTTGATTCAAATAAAGTTCTACCAGGTTGTGCTGGCTCTGGGTTCCATAAACAGAGAGCATGCCTGCTTGTTTATGCAGGGCGTAATTTAGAGGGCCTTGGCTGGTAACACTTCCTTTTTTTTTAGAGGTGTCTTGGGAATGCGCTAACATCAGTTTCAAAGTTTGCTCCAGCTCTCCCCAAAAATCTGTCACGCTGTTTGACGTGAGCAATGTATCTGAGCCATTATCTGAGGCAGGTCCTTTTTCGTTGCTATTGTTGAGCACATCCGTGGTGATAGAAATACGGTTTTGGTTTTGGCGGGTGCCTGTCAAAAAGGGGACGAAGTAAGTTTTAAGAAATGGAACGTCTTCTTGTATAACCAAGGTGTTATGTTGAATTCTATAACAAACGCCAGCTAGCGCGCAAATATTTTTAATAATGTCTTTAATTGGTTGTTGGTAAGCATGATAGAAAAGGCCTTTCCGTTGTGTAAAGGCTGAGTCAAATGCCAAATTAACGTTGGCTTGTCCTGCAACTGCTTCAAAAATGTCTTTTAGCGGAATGGCCTCTGAAAAATGAACCGTAATTTTTTTCTCAAAGGAAGAAGGCCAAAATTGCCCAACTGTCTTTTTTGACAAATTCACAGGCTTTGACGTGGAGGGAGGCGGAACAAGGAAAGTTGGCTTTGTCATTTCCTCATAATCTGACTTACTTTTTTTCAAAAAAGGATCATGATGTTCACGAAGCAGACTTTTTTCACAACCAGAAATTGCACACAGCATGACAAACAAGAAACCAAGATTTAAAAAAAAATGAAGCAAACTATTCCTTAACATGCCCAACATTCCACGGGTGGATTTAAAAAATCTTTGGTTCATCTGTTGCGTAATCGGTAAAATTTATTTTTTTTTGTAAAAAGCCAGGGTTTTTTCACAAAAGCCTCCACACTTTTTTAAAAATGTGCTTATTTATCATTACCTTATGTCAATTTTTTTGGAAACACAAGCGTGGATTTAAAGTTAATTTTTTTTTCATCAACGCTATTTTCGTTTTTTTTAGGATGGGCCCTGCTTTCTTTTTTTTCCTCTAGGGAAGGGCCCCTTGTCCAAAAATTGGGGAACCTTTTGATCATTGTTGCCCTTGGTTTTTTGGTGATTCAATCTAACTTAAGTGTTTGGTTTTTAGTCTTTCATGGGACGCTTTGGTGGATAAGTTTTTCAGATTTTCAAAAAGGCATTATCCCAGATGGTGCTTTAATCTTATTGATGCTTCTTTATGTATGGAAAGCAAATTTTTCTTTTTTTCCGACAATAGGATTAAGGTGCTGTCTCTTTTTTGCCCTGGCTTTTTTCTTGAAAATAGCCTATCATGCCCTGAGAAAAAAAGAGGGGCTTGGATGGGGAGATGTTAAGTTTTTAACAGTCTCAGGTCTCTGGATTTCGCTGACTGCATTGCCTTCTTTTTTATTCATAACAGGGGTAGCAGGGTTTCTTTTAGGTGTTTTTTGGCGTTTTTATGTCAAAAAAGCTGCTTTTCCGCTGGGACCCGCGATTGCTTTTTCCCTTTGGATACATATGGGGTAGATAAAATTTAACATGACGCGTTTTCCTCAACAAACACACTTGTTGGGACCTTCTTATGGCCCCTATAATTCTGGGCGCCCAGATTCCCTCGTCATTTTGTTACATGGATATGGTGCTAGTGGTGATGATCTCATCAGGTTAGTAGATTTTTGGGGGCCTCATCTCCCTTCAACTCTTTTTATAGCGCCTAATGCGCCATTTCCCTGCGAAACAAATCCTTTTGGATACCAATGGTTTGGGCTGCAAGATTTTGATGGGGATCGCATTTGGCAAGAAATTGAGATCCTGGTGCCTTTTCTCGGCGAATTGCTACAGTCTCTTATGACTGAACATGCTTTATCCTGGGATCAGGTGGCCTTTGCAGGTTTCTCTCAAGGTTCCATGTTGGCCCTTGCTGTAACGCTTTCTTTCTTTCCTGCCTGTGGGGCGCTTTGTTATTCTGGCATGTTTCCCCCTGCATTCCAAAAACATATCAAATATAAGACTCCGATTTGTTTAATTCATGGAGACCGTGATGAGGTTGTTCCTCTGAACTATTTTCATGAAGCCCAAGCCTCTTTAATAAAATCTGGATTAGACCTTGAAAGTTTGGTATGCCAAGGGCTTGGACACAGCATAAGCCCCTTTGGCTTGGAAAAAGGAGCTGCTTTTTTAATGTGTTCTTTTGCCAAAAAGGAAAAAAATATTCCGATTGAGCGTTGTCTTGTGTAAATGAGATTTATGCCTCAGGTTGGAGTATGATGAAAAAAAGAAAGGAGACAGGTCGCATGAAGCAAGCCAAAATTGCCTTAGTTGGTGCTGGAAATATTGGGGGAACCCTTGCGTTTTTAAGTTCGCTTAAGCAGTTGGGTCATGTTGTCTTGTTTGATGAAATCGAGGGTGTTCCTCAAGGGAAAGCACTTGATTTATCCCAATGCGCTCCCCTTGAATTTACGGACAGCAGTGTGTCGGGCGTTCAAAGCTATGCTGATTTAGATGGAAGTGATGTCGTGATTGTGACGGCAGGTTTTCCTCGAAAACCTGGTATGAGCCGTGACGATCTTTTAGAAGGCAATGCGCGCGTCATCCGCCAAGTTGGCCAGTCTTTGAAAAAATACTGCCCGGATGCATTTGTGATTGTGGTCACCAATCCCTTGGACGCAATGGTTTGGGTGATGCAAGAGGCCACCGGCTTTCCCTACAATCGGGTGGTTGGCATGGCAGGCGTTTTAGACAGTGCGCGCTTTCGAACTTTTTTGGCCCAGGCTTTGGGTGTTTCGTTTCAAGACGTGCACGCAACGGTGATGGGTGGCCACGGAGACGCGATGGTGCCTCTCGTGCGCTATGCAACGGTATCGGGCATTCCGCTTCCTGATTTGATTAAAATGGGGTGGATATCCCAAGAAAAAGTAGACGAGATCGTCAAGCGAACCCGGGGGGGTGGCGGAGAAATTGTGAACCTGCTCAAAACAGGGTCGGCTTTCTATGCCCCAGCAGTTTCAGCCCTCACCATGGCTGAGGCTTACCTTCGGGATGCAAAGCGTGTCCTCCCCTGTGCTGCGTGGCTGGATGGCCCTTACGGTGTTAAGGGGGTTTACGCAGGTGTGCCGGTGGTGATTGGGTCTCAAGGGGTTGAAAAGGTGATAGATCTTCCTTTAACGCCTGAAGAAAAAGCTCTGTTTTTAGAGTCAGTAGACGGTGTGCGGGAATTGATTGATGTCTTAAAAAAATTAGAGTGTAAGCAGGCTTCGCTTCCCCGCGCGCTTTAGTGAACGGGTGGATTGTAGGGGCTGAAAAACTCGTGTATGGTGAGGAGCTTTAATCTTGAGTTACCCTTAAAAGATAAATTTTTTGGGGCCTGTCGTAAGAGATGTAGCAATTTGGAAACAAAGGTGATTTAGACGATGAATATTCATGAGTATCAAGCAAAGGGGTTGTTGGCCTCTTTTGGCATTCCGTTGCTCAAGGGGGGGATTGCCTTTACCCCTGAAGAAGCTTTGCGGGAAGCTCAAAAAATAGGCGGCGATTTATGGGTGGTGAAGGCCCAGATCCACGCAGGAGGGCGCGGCAAAGGAGGCGGCGTTAAACTTGCGAAATCAACCCATGAAGTGGGCGATATCGCGCAACAAATTCTTGGTATGCAGCTGATCACACCCCAAACAGGCCCCCAAGGCAAAAAAGTTGAACGGGTTTATATTGAGGCGGGCTGCGCTTATGCCCATGAATATTATCTCAGCTTTCTGCTAGATCGGGAGCGTTCTTGCATCACCGTCATCGCATCCACCGAGGGTGGGATGGAAATTGAAGAGGTTGCCGCACGTGCCCCAGAAAAAATCTTAACGGTTCCCATTGACCCGCTCATGGGCTTTCAAGGGTTTTATGCGCGCCAGTTGGCATTTGGCCTTGGGTTTCAAGGCAAGCAAGCCAGCGGGTTTATGGCGCTTTTGAAAAATTTGTATGAAGCCTTCAAATCTCTGGACGCTGACCTCATTGAAATTAACCCTCTGGTTTTAACCAAGGAGGGGGAATTCATGGTGCTGGACGCGAAGATGTCTTTTGATGACAATGCGCTTTATCGCCACGACGTTGTGAAGGCGCTCCGGGATTTAGCAGAGGAAGATCCTTCTGAGATCGAGGCTTCTAAATATGGCCTTAACTATATTAAACTGGATGGCAATATTGGTTGCATGGTAAACGGCGCAGGCCTTGCCATGTCGACCATGGATATCATCCAACTTTATGGCGGAACACCTGCAAACTTTTTGGATGTAGGGGGGGGAGCCACCCGGGAACAAGTCACCGCTGCTTTTAAGCTTTTGTTGGGAGACCCTCATGTTCAAGGGGTTTTGGTGAATATTTTCGGTGGGATCATGCGGTGCGACATTATTGCCCAAGGGATTATTGAAGCAGCCAAAGAGGTGAATTTACATGTGCCCCTCGTGGTGCGCCTGGAAGGCACGAATGTTGAGATGGGTAAAAAGATTCTGGAAGGATCGGGGTTGCCCATTATGACAGCCCATGATTTGGCAGATGCAGCAGAAAAAATTGTGAAAGCGATAGGAAAGGGTCAATAAATGGCTGTTTTAGTTGATCAACATACGAAGGTAATCTGTCAAGGATTTACGGGTCAGCACGGCACTTTCCACTCCGAACAGGCTATTGCCTATGGGACGAAGATGGTAGGCGGTGTCACACCCGGCAAAGGGGGCACAACCCACCTAGGCTTGCCGGTTTTCGACACGGTTCGCAGTGCGGTTGAAAAAACTGGGGCCAATGCTTCTGTCATCTATGTCCCGCCACCTTTTGCGGCAGATGCCATTTTAGAAGCCATTGAAGCGAAAATGCCTCTGGTGGTTTGCATCACCGAAGGTATTCCTGTGTTGGATATGATGCGGGTGAAGCGTGCTTTG
>JBOFRK010000041.1:0-3370 GCA_051650945.1 Alphaproteobacteria bacterium | reverse complement strand
TGCGGCGGGGAAGGTCACCTTAAAGGCAAAAAAAATGGGGGGAGCCTCCAGTGCTTTTTTGGGTCATGGGGGCGTGGAGATAGCCGTTGAGACCCCTTGGAAACATGGCGGAAACATCACCAGCAAAGCGGGAAAAATTCAGCTTCAAGCGCCTTCGTTTCATCACACGTTTGGCGCCCTTTCAGGGCACCAGGGGGTTGATCTCCTCTTAAGCCAAGGCCCCTTGGGGAGTGCGACCTTGCAAGAGGTGACCAGTGAGGCGGGGGCTATCACGATTAAGGCCCACACCCTAACCCAAACGGGCACGGGGCTGACGGGGACCCGCGGCGTGAGTTTGAACCTGACGGGTCCAGCCAACATGGATCGGGCGTTAAGCCGGGAGGGAAAGGTTGAGATTACGGCTGATTCGTTGAAGCCAGGAGTTGGCAATGTGATCCAAGGTACCCACGGGGTAAGCTTGAACCTTAAGCAAGCCCTGGCAACCCAAACCCATTTCCTCAGCTCCGAGGGAACCATTTTCATGAACGCGCCAAGCTTTCAGCTGGGGGGAACGCTCCAGGGGAAGGACATCAAGATCAAGGCTTCCCAAGGGATTGATGTGGGCTCAGAGGTGACAGCCCAAACCCTTTGGATGGAGGCCCCGGAGGTGCAGGTTTGTCCTGAAGGGGTTGTGGTCGCTTCAGACATTCAAGCTCGGGGAGATTGGTTTGGCCTCCAGGGGACGATGTTAAGCGATAGCTATCATCTTCTTTTTAATCGCACCATTTATTTAGCCCCTGGTGGCAAACAGCTTGACCTCCCCCAAGATCAGCCCCACTTCATTGCCCAACGGCTGGCCCAAGGCCCCCTCCTTGCCCCTAGGGAGGTGAAACCTTGGGATAAACTTACGTTCAATCTCCAATTTCGTGGGACCTTCTATGCAGGAACCTTCAAAAAATCAGGAAGCCTGAAGGTGAGTGGCCCTCAAGTCATCATTCCCAAAGGGGGAAAGCTGGAAGCAGGAAAGGCCTTGACGGTCAACGTGACAGGCGAGGTGACCCAGTCAGGTGAGCTGCTTGCCCAAGGGGGGCTGTCGGTTAAAGCGTCAACCTTTGAAAACATGGGAAGCATGGGGGTTGTGGGCAAGGCGACCTTCCAGACGGATGCATGGTCGCAAGCGGCGACGGGAACGTTTGGCATCTCCGAAGATTTAGAAATAACAGGCAAAAATCTGATCAACCAGGGTCAGATGGATGTGGGGGGTGCCCTTCGGGGTCGGTTTTCACAAGATGTGACCAACCATAGGCGCATCAGCTGTGGTTCAGCAAATCTCTGCTTGGATGGGAATTTTCTCAACAGCTCCAAAACCCCTGGAGTGGGCAGCATCTTTGTGGCCTCCAAGGAGCTCGCCATCCAAGGCTTAAACAGCCCTAAAGCAGCCCTCATTCACAATCATGCCAGCCTCATCGAAAGCCTGCAGGGGTCTGTGTTTTTAAAAGCAAACCACATCCTGAATGCCCGCAAGGTGGGGGTGAAGCATGAGGAGAAATTTATGTGGGAAAAAGTGTGGCAGCACAGCATGCCCCCCGAATTAGTTCCCCTGACTCAGGAAGTTTATTGGGGGGAGTACAGTTGGTTTTGGTTGACACGCGCATTTTATGATGCCAGTGGCTCGGAATCTGAAGGCAAGATACTTGCAGGTCAGCACCTCGTGATAGACGCAGATTTGGTTGAAAATGCAAGTAGCCTTTTAAGTGCCAGAGGAGATGCCTGGATCAACGGAACCCTGTGGCAGCATGGCCAAAAAGACTACACGTACATTGCCTATCGCTGGAAAGGAGACGGTTCAAGGGTTGAATATTCCAACTATTGCAATTTAGTCCATGATTTTGCGCCAGCGTCTCTCTTGGTGGGGGGGCGCTTGAGGGGAGACGTGAAGATGAAGACAGACGCACCCCTTCCGCGTCCTTTAAAAGGCGCCCGCAAAACCCTCCCCTACGGCCCCCAGTCCCAAGTCCAACAAAACGCCAACATACCTTGGAGTTCTAACAGAGGGTTTGCGCCCCAGCCCCAAACAAACCTTCAAGCCCTTGCTAAGACGAAATTGCCTCAGTTTGCGGAACAGATCCTTCAAAAAGCCAAAGAGCAGGTGCTTTCGGGAAGCATGAACCCTAATCCAACCTTCAACCCGCGTCTCACGTTTACACCTGCGGTAAGCCTTGCAGCTTCGTCCCAAACGACGCTTCTGGTTTCCAAAGCGCCCCAGGTGACGCCAGCCGCATCCCTTCAGACCCAGGCCCAGGCCCTTGTTTCCAAGCCACAGGCCCCCAGTGCTGCCCAATACGTGATCGATTGGGTGGGGAAAAAATCCCTTCGGGTGAAAAAAGCGTCTCATCTGTTGCTGCGAACCCAGGGCATGCAGGTTGACCCTGAAGCGTTTGTCTCGTCGGATTATGTGATCGAGCGCCTCACCTATTTTGGGGGAGATCCTGAGCGGGTCTTGCGGGTGGGAGATGGCTATTTTGAAGCCCAGTTAATCCAAGATCAGATCTTAAATTATACAGGGTTTTCGATGCTGCGGGGCTATTCAGATCTCAACACGATGATCCAAACCCTCTATGAGAACGGGTTTGCATATCTGGAAGATGAGCTTGAGCGCCGCACCCAACACCAGAAACACGGCACCTCAAAGGCCCAAGCCCTGGCGAATTTGCGCACCCATCACATCATCCGGGGCCCTGGTAAGAACGACCCCTTGCCTGAGCGCGACATGTTGATCTTAGAACCGGTTCAGATGATGTTGCCACAAGATGAAGATGAGGCGCGGGAGAAGCTAGCCCTGGCGATCACCTCCGCCCGGGAAGCATCCCTGCTGGGCAGGCCCATCCCCCAAGGGGCGCGGGCCGTGCTGGAGCTGTGGGCGCCGCGGTTTTACCCCTCTCGCAAAACCCTCGAGCAATGGCGTGGCGGAACCGTTGCCCACCAGATCGACCTCACCTTAGGGGACGAACCCATCCGGGGGCAAACCTTTGAGGCTGATCAGGCCCGTTTCCAAAACCCCCACGGCGATTTTAACATGCTTGGCGGGGGGATCCGCGTCAAAGAAAATCTGGCGTTGATCGCCAAGGAAGACGAATGCAACCTTTACGGCACCCAATTGCTGGGGGGTGAAGCGGAAAGCAAAGCGCTGCTTTACGGCGGCAAGCGCCTCACATTTGAGGCAGAAACCCTTGACAGCCATACCTGGTTTGGCCGCACGCGTCACCTGGGAACGTCCCCCAGCCTTAAATTCCAGGAGGCCCTGGTCTATGGCGGCGAGGGCGGCGTGTCCCTCCAAAGCGCGATCCTCCAAATCCCCAAACAGCTCACCCTCCTGTCCCAGGGGGAGATT
>JBOFRK010000040.1:0-4940 GCA_051650945.1 Alphaproteobacteria bacterium | reverse complement strand
AGAGCACATAGGACTTACGTTTAAGGAAACCCCCAAAGGTATTTGGGTGAAAGCACCTGACCCTGCTGCATTGTCTCCTGTTGACGTGGTGACAGAGCCATTTCCTGGCTTTGCAACAGATTTGCAAGCCCAACTGATGGCGCTTCTGACAATTGTTAAGGGAGTCTCCAGCATCACTGAAACGGTTTTTGAAAACCGTTTTATGCATGTGCCAGAGTTGGCACGCATGGGGGCAGACATTTCTATCCAGGGTTCCCAAGCAACCATTAACGGAGGGATGGCTTTGCATGGCGCCCCTGTGATGGCAACGGATTTACGAGCTTCCTTTTCCTTGGTTCTTGCGGCCCTTGCTGCCGAGGGAGAAACTGAGATTCAGCGGATCTATCATCTGGATCGTGGTTATGAAGAGGTTGAAAAGAAATTGATTGCTTGTGGGGCACACATTGAGCGCATTTTTTCAGAAGATATAGAAGAAGAGCTGAGTGCTGATCCATTGCTGGAGGCTGTTGGATGAGTGCGTTGATTCTAGGTGTTCTGGGGGCAACGGGCCGGATGGGTAAACTGGTGCTGGAGGCTGCTGCAAGGGACGCTGATTTCGGCAGCGTTCAAGCTTCTCTCTCACGACATAACCCCCAAGAGGCTTTTGAAGGTGCAGATGTTGTTATAGATTTTTCTAACGCCAGCGCAACCTTTGCTCACTTAACCTGCGCTCAGCAATTTAAAAAACCCCTGTTGATAGGAACCACAGGCTTAGACTCTGTAACCATCAAAAAAATTGAGGAAGTCTCTAAAGCAATTCCTGTTTTATGGGCCCCCAATACCAGCTGGAGCATGGCTATTTTTAAAAAAGCAGTGGAGCTGGTTGCTCAGCATCTAACCCAAGGTTATGACCTAGAGATCACGGAAGCGCACCATCGATCTAAGCAAGATAAGCCATCCGGAACTGCGCTGGTTTTGCGAGACACCCTTGTTAAGCATGCGTCTCTATCGCAACCCCCTTCTATCGCTTCCCTGAGGGGTGGTCATCTCCCAGGCGAACACACTGTTCATTGGATGGGAGACCACGATAGGGTGACCCTATCCCACCAGGCCTTTGATCGCTCAGGCTTTGTGGCGGGTGCTTTGCAAGCTTCAAAATGGTTAGCGATTCAGCCGTCTGGAAGGTATACGATTGAAGAAGCTTTTGAGCTTTTATAGGCGATGCTAGGCCTCCTTAGCGTTGTAATGCTTTTTCAGTGGCCCCTTGAGCTGAGTAAGCTTTTTTAAATTCTAGCAATGGTTTCAATTGTTCTTTTTCAATGGAAGCAATGATAGGTTCAGAATAAGTTTGGATTAAAATTTTGGTGTCATCTGATGCCAGCAACGAATCAAATTGATCATAGGAAAGCTCAAACGAGATGGCAATTTCATGAGAATGGTTAAGTAGAGTAGTAAGTGCATATAGCCCACATCGCTTTGTATAAGAAGGACAGGACGGCCAAATATCTTTTGCTGAGATAGTCTGTTTTGTTTCAGGTTTAGGAGATATTTCTTTTGCTTCTTTCTTAGTTAATAAGGAAAAGATATAATCTTTTGCACAGTATTTTGTTGTTTTTGTTATTTGAATTTCTTGTATTATTTTTTTATTTTTGTAGCTTTTTATAATCAGGTCTGGCTTATCGAGGGGGGTATTTTTAGAATCTTCAGTGGTAAACACAATCCAACAAGCCAAGGTTTTCTTGTTTGTTTTTTTTATCCCTAATTTTGTGTGTCCTCCTTGAAGATTTTTAACACCTGTTATAGGAGCAGATTCTAGCTTAAAGACAGGCTCTCCAGTCGATAAATCTTTAGATTGGGTAATTTTGTGGTGAGAACATCCTGAGAGAAAAGCAATAATGAAGCAAAGACCGTAAAAAATGGTACGCTTCATTTTTTTTCTCCCTTTTTTTGACAGCACTGATTTAGAAATAAAGTGAAAGCATCCCGGTCGTTTATATCCAGTTCACCTTCAAGAGGATCCTTCCCCGACGGCACGAAAAATTTTACTTCTTGGGTCGCAATAATCTGCCTTAATTGCGATTCAGATAAATAAAAAATCACGGAAGAGCTTTTGATAGTGGTTTTATTATAATGCCCCAGAGAGTGGTAAGTCGTAGGGATAACAGTTCCCTTAAATATTAGTTCTTCGTCTGGTTGAGTATTAGAAATTAATTGAAATTTGATTCGAGAATTTGATGAAAATCCGTCATGTTTATAACCGATAATTCTAGACGTAAAAATAGCTTTAATTTTGTTGCCTTGCTCTTTTTCAAGGGTTATAAATGTTGGCCTTCCCCATTCGTTCCTGATGAGGTGAGATTCAAGCCGACAAACATCAGATTTTTTAAAATCATCATAATCTGTAACAATCTTAGGGGAGTGACACCCGGTTAGCACAAGTAGGGTAGCTGCGTAGATGACTTTCACATAATATCCTTAAATGATAAATTATCAATGGCATATCAAAGGCATTTAAAAATCTATCTGTCAATTTTTTTTTAAAAAAATAGATCAAGAGCTTGATTTAAAATTTTAAGAAAATCCGCTCTTTTTGACTTTAACAAGAAAATGATAGAAAAATTAACCTTTCTAAAGAAAAATTGAGTTTTCTTCCTTGAGCGTTTTAAAAAGCTAAAAAATTTTGTAAGATGCCCTCGGTTATCCTTGAAACACTCCCGAACAGTTGAATTTTTCATGCGTGCGCTGAAGCTAACGGCCTTTAGATCCTACCCCGCTTTTTCCCTAGCCCCAGATCCTGGAGCAGGCGGGGTGATTTTGGTGGGCCCCAACGGGGTTGGGAAAACGAATCTGCTTGAAGCGCTTTCTTTTTTCTCGCCGGGTCGGGGGTTTCGACGCGCACGTTTAAGAGAAGTTCAGCATGATCAGGAAACTCAAATTCCGTGGTCTGTCTCCATGGATCTTTCCACAGAAACAGGCGTGTTTCAGGTAGGAACAGGCCGAGACTCCATGGAAGGGGAAAAACGGGTGGTGGCCCTTAATGGGAGCTTTTTAAAAACCCAAACAGAGTTGGCGCATCACCTGCATGTTACGTGGCTGGTTCCCCAGATGGACCGACTTTTTTGGGATGGGAATCGAGAGCGTCGCCGCTTTCTGGATCGACTTGTTTTGGGGATAGACCCTCTCCATGGCGCCCGTTTGGTGCGCTATGAGCAGGCCTTGCGGGAGAGAATCCACGTTTTGCAACAGCATCGAACGGCTTCGGATTGGTTGAGCTCTTTAGAAGCTCTCTTGGTTGAAGAGGGGGCAGCCATCACGGTGGCGCGTCTGCAAGTGCTCGAGCAACTCAATCAGCATTTAGAAGAAAAAAAACATTCTGGAAAAACCCTCTTTCCAAAAGCCCGGCTGGCCTTGGTGGGAGAGGTGGAAGCCTTGTTTGAGGGGGGCGGATCTGCCCTTCAGGTGGAAGAAGCATGGGCCCATCAGCTGAAGCAGGGGCGAAGCTTGGACCGGGAAAAAGGGACAACCCTTTGGGGCTGTCACCGGAGTGCGCTTCAGGTGTTCCATCAAACCCGAGACCAGCGGGAAAGGGAGTCCTCTTACTGCTCCACAGGGGAGCAAAAAGCGATGCTGATCTCCTTAATCCTGGCAGCCTCAGCCCTGCAAGCTGCGACAGAAAAGCCTTTTTTCCTCTTGTTGGATGAAGTGGTGGCCCATTTAGATGTTCAGCGGCGCAGCGCTTTGTTTGATGAGCTTCGCCAGCTGCGAGCCCACATTTGGATGACTGGCACCGATGCGGCGCTTTTCAAAGGTATGGATCAACATCTCCAATTAATCTACATATAGAGCGCCTCTTATAAAAAATATGACCATCTTTTTATATTATTTAGACATATTTAGTCGTCCCTGAAGAATAGCTGGAGCTTTTGGATTAGCTTGGTATTAGGGGCTGGACGGGTTAAGATAATTGCAAGAAATGAGGTTCCTCCCCTTGAAAGCTTGCAAAATGAAACCGTCAAAAACCGACACATCTCAAGGTGACCTTTTCAAAGAACGTCTATCCAATCAGCTGAATCCTCGAGATCCTTTGTTTATTTTGGCAGGTCAAATCAACTGGTGTGAGCTTGAGGAATGCTTTGGTTCAAGCTTCAAGGATGGTCCAGGCTAGCCCCCCAAACCCATTCGACTGATGGTGGGTCTGATGATGCTGCAACACCTGCACGATTTGTCGGACGAAGAAGTTGTAAAACAGTGGGTTCAGAATCCGTATTGGCAGTACTTCTGCGGTTTTGGCTATCTTCAGTGGGATCTTCCCGCCGATGGAAGCTCGCTCACCCGATGGAGAAAACGCCTTGGAGCAAAGGGCTTAGAAAAAGTTTTGGCAGAAACCATCGTGGTTGCTTTGAAAACCGAAACTGTGGCAGCGGTTGACCTAAAAACAGTGATCGCGGACACAACGGTGATGGAGAAGAACATTGCTTTTCCAACAGATTCAAAATTGCTGAATCGAGCCAGGCAACAGCTTACCGCCTTGGCGTCTAAAACAGGCATAAAATTTCGCCAAACGTACAAGAGGGTCGGCAGACAGGCAGCCATAAACGCGGGCAAATACTCATATGCCAAGCAATTCAAAAGAATGAAAAAAGAAATCAAAAAGCTGAAAAACTATCTGGGACGCGTGACCCGAGATATCGAGCGCACTATCCAAGGTTCTGTGGAACTTCAGGAAACATTTTCCTCGCTGTTGGGGATGGCGAAACGGCTTCTTGCCCAAAAGAAAGACAGCTCCGATAAGCTTTACAGCCTGCATGCTCCTGAGACCTATTGCATCGCGAAAGGTAAGGCTCACAAGGCTTACGAGTTTGGATGCAAGGTTTCTTTGGTGCTCACGCACAAGCAAGGCCTGGCCTTGTTTTCGATGGCCTTGGCGGAGCCTGCGTTTGATGGGCATACCCTTGGGCAAC
>JBOFRK010000039.1:0-1442 GCA_051650945.1 Alphaproteobacteria bacterium | reverse complement strand
CACAGCAGTGGGGCTTGGGCAGTCTACCTGTATTGGCATCGGGGGTGACCCCATCCATGGCATGGGTTTTGTGGATTGCTTAACGCTCTTTTTAGAAGACCCAGAAACAGAAGGTATTGTTTTAATCGGAGAAATTGGTGGAAATGGGGAGGAGCATGCAGCTGCATTCTTAAAAAACCATCCCATTAAAAAGCCAACCGTTGGGTTTATCGCTGGACGCACGGCACCTCCTGGAAGACGGATGGGCCATGCGGGCGCTGTGATCTCCGGCGGACAAGGCGGAGCCGAGAGCAAAATCAAGGCGCTTCGGGAAGCTGGCGTGAGGGTGTCAGATTCTCCCGCTACAATAGGCCAAACGATGAAAGAGATAATGAAGTAGGTCTTCTAAAAATGGATTGCATGACAAGACTGGATTTAAGGCTTTAAGGGGGAAAGCGGGATATGCAGGGTACACACACGCTGGCAAATGGCCAACATGGCGAGGGGGAAGGCTTGATTGAGGTTTCCCCTGAGAACCGCTTTTTCATTCAGCATTTATATGAGGTGTATCTAGAGAATCCGTCGGCTCTTTCTCCAGCTTGGCAAGCCTTATTTCGCTCGTTAGGAGATGGTGCTTCAGGTATCACTGCAGATCTGCAAGGTCCAAGCTGGGGCGTTTATCCCAGGCAATTTTGGGAGGAAGAGACGGCCGCTTCCCCTGCTTCTGCTAAAGGAGGGCGCTCAAGTGGGAATGGTGTGGAGCATGGAGCAAAAACAGCCTCCCATGCTGCTCCTTCTTCTGATGTTTTGGAAGCTGCAAAGGTTTTTTTAGGGGTGTCTCAGCTGGCTCGAGCCTATCGAATTAAAGGGCATTTAGCAGCCCAGCTTGACCCTTTGAATTTGGACACCAGAACCTTGCCGGAAGAGCTAGCGCCCCAAGCCTATGGGCTGAGCGAGCAAGATCTAAAAAAGCCGGTTTCTCTAAACGGAATTTTGCCTTCAGGCTCCCTGGGGGTGGACCAGGCCTCTGTCCAAACGGTGATCGATTTCTTGAGAGCGGTTTACTGCGGTTCCCTCGGAGCTGAATTTATGTACATCCAGGACGCGCGGGAGAAGCTTTGGCTTCAAGATGCCCTTGAAACCCAAGCCTATCAGCAGCAATTGGATTCTGAGATTAAGAAAGCTCTTTGGAAAGATTTGCTAAAAGCTGATTTGTTTGAGCGGTTTTTAGCGGTCAAATATCCTGCTGCCAAGCGATTTGGGCTGGAAGGTGGAGAAAGTTTGATTCCTTCTTTAGAGCAGGTTTTGGCTCGGGCCACGGCCTGCGGCGTGGAACAGGTTGTGCTGGGGATGGCCCACAGGGGGCGCTTGAACGTGCTTCATAACGTGCTGGGGCTTCCGGCGGAAAATTTCTTCGCGCAGTTTGCTGGTAAAATCGCTAGCGCTGAAGATGTTCAAGGCTC
>JBOFRK010000038.1:0-1114 GCA_051650945.1 Alphaproteobacteria bacterium | reverse complement strand
AGAACGGTCTGCAAATTGGGCTGAAAGCATCTGGTGGGCTTGGTCATGCTTAGCCACTACCAAAAGACCGCTGGTTCCTTTGTCTAAGCGATGCACAATCCCCGGCCGCTTCACCCCCGAGATTCCAGATAAAGACTCTCCGCAATGGGCCAAAAGCCCGTTAACGAGGGTCCCATCTGGCTGACCCGCTCCGGGGTGCACAACCAACCCTGCTGGTTTGTCAACAACCAGCAAATCTGCGTCTTCATAGACGATGTGCAGGTCCATCTTTTGAGGGATAAGCGGTATGTCTTCAAGGGGAGGAATGGAGAGTGTATAAACCTCACCGGTTTTTACTTTGTGGGAAGCAGACTCAGAGCCTGATGCCCCTTGGCAGACATGTCCCTCTTTGATGAGCTGTTGCACACGGGTGCGGCTGAGCCCTGGAAAGCGCTCTGCTAAAAATTTGTCCAGCCGCCAGCCAGCCTCATGGGCAAGCACCTCACAGCTGGAGGGAATGTCATCGTGTATCGGTTCCATTTATCCAGACTAACCTAACTGTCCAAGCTATCGCAAGCGAAAGGAGCGGCGCCAAACTTTCTTCTTGCAAAGCTTTATAAGACAGGTATGATGGGGGCAATTTTAAGGAAGCGGGTGTAGCTCAGGGGTAGAGCACAACCTTGCCAAGGTTGGGGTCGAGGGTTCGAATCCCTTCGCCCGCTCCAGATTATCTCTCCAGGCCTTTGCCTGATTCTTTTTTCCAGAAAAATTTCGAAAGTTGCCTTTAAATGTGCCGGGTCTTTGGGGATCTGCATCAGAGATATGGACAAGGACGCTGTTGTTTGTTTTAATCCCTTCAGAGAACGTCAATTGATCTGGAGTATAAGAACCGATGAGCGATTCACAAAAATGGATGCAGGGCAAGCGTGGCGTCATCATGGGGCTGGCGAATGATCGCTCTCTGGCCTGGGGAATTGCGCAAAAATTGGCGCAGCAAGGGGCAGAGCTTTGTTTCACCTATCCTTTGGAGGTGTTTGAAAAGCGGGTGCGTCCCCTGGCAGAATCCCTCGGTTCTTCCCTTGTATTGCCCTGTGATGTGGGGTCTGACGCAGACATCGAAACCCTTTTCAAAACC
>JBOFRK010000037.1:0-2537 GCA_051650945.1 Alphaproteobacteria bacterium | reverse complement strand
AAGGGCCAAGGTCTTCATAATTAAGGGATTCCCCAGCTTTGAGTTTGAGGGTGGGAACCCCTGAGATCTCAACAATCTCAAAGGGGCTGTTAGGGTCAGGGATGCTGTAGCCTGTGATGTTGTTCTCAGGGTCTAAGCCGGAGAGGGTCCCCACCACAGCACCTGGGGCATTCTCCACAACCGAGCCCCCAAGGAGGGTGATGTCCGTAGGCGCTTCGTCCGCATTGGTGACGTTGATGGTGAAGGTCTGCTCCGTGCTCAAGCCCCCCTGGTCCGTGGACCGTACCCGGACGCTATAGCTGGACTGGCCCTCAAAGTTGGGGCTTCCCACCAGCTTCAGCTGATCCCCATCCAGGGTGAAGGCGCCGTTATCCGTGCTGCCCACCCCGGGAACCAGAGCGTAGGTGAAGGTGTTGCCGGTGTCAGGATCGGTGGTCAACAGCGTCCCCACCGCACTGTCTGCGGGCACATTCTCCGCAACGGTGCCTCCAAGGAGGGTGATGGCCGTGGGCGGTTGGTTAGTAGGTCCACCACCACCACCACCACCGCCGCCACCACCACCACCTGAAATTGCAAAGATTGTAAAAGGCGCCTCAAAAGATAGTCCATCCTCGTTGAGGGCTTTAATGCCAATGGTTTCATTATTGCTGAGCGAAGACCCATCTTTTAATTTTAATTGGAAAACTCCTGAATTTTCAACAATTTCAAAGGGGTTTGGCTGGCCGCTGCTGGTATAAAGGGAGGTCGTGTATCCGCTGATGTTGTTCTCAGGATCTGAACCAAAGAGGTTCCCCACAGTGGCACCTGTGGCCCCCTGTGTGACGAAATCTTTATCTAAGGTGATGGCCGTAGGCGCCTCATTAACGTCGGTGACGTTGATGATGAAGTCTCGCTCGGTGCTCAAGTTCCCCTGATCTGTTGATCGCACCAGAATGCTATAGCTCGTCTTTGAGCTTTCATAATTTAAGCTTGTGTTTAGCTTTAGCGCGTGGGTGACAGGATCGATGGTGAAGGCGCTGTTGTCTGGGTAATCCTCATCTTCAACAAGGGTATAAGTGAAGGTGTTTCCAGCATCGGGGTCTTGGGTATTTAAGATGCCAATTGCCATTCCCGAGGTTAGATCCTCTCTCATACTGTTTACAGCCGCGCCTGTTATAGGATTGAAAAGCGTTATAGCCGTGGGCGCCTCGTTGACATTCGTCACGTTGATGGTGAAGGTCTCCTCGCGGCTCAATCCGCCCAGGTCTGTCACTTTGACCAGAATTGTGTAAGAGGTCCTTGTGCTCTCAAAATCAAACTCGGCATTTGTATCGATGCTCCCAATTTTAAATAGGGCGTTGTCAGGATAGTTGATATTCATTGGCAGGGAGAACCTTAAAACGTCTCCACTTCTGAGGTTAGGGTCAAAACCTGTCAACGAACCTATAAAGGTCCCAATAGGCACGTTTTCAGGCACAAGGTTATTCGATAAGATGATGTCCGTGGGGGCTAAATTGATGAAGCCACCGCCTCCTCCTCCGCCACTACCACTACCTCCACCGCCTAAGCCGCCACCACTGCCAGAGCCGCCATGGAAAAATTCAGATGCGGAAGGCGTTCCAAGATATTGATTCTGGAGAAAATTGCTTCCGATGAGGGAGCTGAGCCCGGATCCTGCAAAAGCTTCTCCTGCCCCTGCGAAGGTATAGTCTCCGGATCCCAAATCAAGGGGGGCTAAGCTGATCTTTGCCATCAGGGTTTCTGTGATAAAGGGCCTTAAGGTTGGAATTGCGCTTCCAATGCTGTCCCAAAACGCTACAAGCTCGCTGAATGCATGGCGAATGTCATCTGGAGAAGCCATGTTTTGCACAGGGGAGCCCAGCAAATCTTCCAAAGGTTTTAGGTGTTCTTCCAGCTGATCTAGGGCATCAGAAGATAAAACACCTTTCTCAGAAAGCAAAAAACCTTTTAAATTTTTAAAGTATTCTTCTACAAATACTAAATTTTGTTTGAAAAGCAGAAAAAGCCTTTCGTCAAATTTGGGTGTGAAGGCTGATTTCATCAAATCCAAGACATGGGGTGAAGGATCAAGGGCTGCAATCATGGAAAGCTGGCCTGCGACACCCTTGAGCTGTTCTCCAGGATGCTGTGGTAGAGAAAACGTGAACTTAAAGTCAAATTCAGGTGTAGCGATCAGCTGAAGTTTGCTATCAGGAATTCCTTTAAATAGAGCACTGTTTAGGGATGCAAGCTTTGCTTCCACAGACGATGTCGTGCTTTTAATATCTTTTTCCATGTTCGGCCCCTCATCTTGAGAAGATGTCTTATGATTATGGAAATATTATAGCATAACTATTTGATAAATATTATTTTTTATTTTGAAAATAAATTGGAATTGTTAACTTTTTATTTTTCTTTTTTTGCAGATGATCAAATATATTAGACCTCTTGTCGAAACTCAATCAATGATCTCCCAATTGTAAATTCCAGCGATGAGATTGAAGCGCAAAGCAAATCGTCTTCGCCTGTTTCGATAGCGATCTGAGATAATTTTAAAT
>JBOFRK010000036.1:0-4608 GCA_051650945.1 Alphaproteobacteria bacterium | reverse complement strand
CCCAGTGCTCACTTGGAAATCGAAGCTGCACGCCAGGTTTATGAGCAACAAAAGGTTCCTCTGGAGTCTCTCACAGAGCGCGTCCGTCATGTGGTGGATTGCTGTTTTCAGGGCAAGCGTTTGGTGGTCTTTTCCGGTGGCGAGGCCAAAGATCTCCCCAGCCTCTATGAGGAAGCGCGCGCCATTCACCAGGGCGGCGGGAATGGCTCCATCATCGGCCGCAATGCTTTTCAACGCCCCAAGAAAGATGCCCTGGAAATGCTGACGAAGCTGATTGAGATTTATGCGGGCAAGCCTTAAAAAATTAGAGCTTTTTAAACAAAAACGTTGTCCATTCTTGCTGTTGCACCACACGAACTTTCTGAAATTGCTTCTCGTAGAGCTGTTCAATCTCTTCCGCTTGGGAGGCAAGGATTCCAGACAAGATCAACCACCCTCCCGGCGAGACAGCTGAAGCCATGGAGGGGGCAAGCTGCTTGAGGGGCTCCGCCAAGATATTGGCAACAATCACGTCAAACGGCATGTGCGCTTGGAGGGCTTCCGCCTGAAGTCCTACGCTTTCCAGGGGATACACCAAATCACCCACCCCGTTGAGGCGGCTGTTTTCTGTTGTAACCCGAACGGCTTCTGGATCTAAATCGCTGGCCCAAACTGGTTTTGACGTGAGCATCGCCATGGCAATAGCCAAAATACCTGCTCCACAGCCCAAATCTAAAGTTTTTTCAAAAGGGGCTTCCGTTGCAAGATATTCCAAAAGCTGCAAGCAACTTGCGGTGGTTTCGTGTCGCCCTGAGCCAAAAGCCGTTGCAGCATCCAGGCATAGGCCCTTTTGCCCAAGGGGAACCGTCACATCCCCATGGTGGGTGCCGTAAATGTAAAAGCTCCCCACAGAAATAGGCTGAAAGGAAAGAAAATTTTCCGCAAGCCAGTCTTTTTCGGGAAGCGGGATCTCTTGATAATCAAGCAACTGAATGTCATAGCTCACCAGAAACGATTCCAGAAAACGCCTTCCAAAGTCAGGAGGAGGAGAAGGCTCTGGAGAAAACAGGTGTGCCTCATACCCCCAACGCAGGGGTGCGTGTTCTCCAATTTGTTGGTTTGGCTTGACCTGCCCCGTGTCTGTTAAAAAGATAGAGCTGTTTTGTTCGTCTTCTTCCATGGGCCACCAAGAAAAGCTGGCCAAGGTTTCACCCAACAGATCATCCACAGCATTTTCCAAACATTGAATCTGCACAAGGGTTGCTTGAAAGGTGCCAGAGGCTAAAAAAGAATCAGAACTAACCATGTGTCCGCCGCTCAACTGATAAAACCCAAGAAGACATCCGCAGAGATGCAATAATCTCGTTTAAATTTTTAACATCTTGAACCTCAAGGTCAATCAAAAATTCGTAAAAATCAAGGGTTCGGTTTTGGATTTTCAAATTTAAAATATTGGCCCCTGCCCTGGCGATCAGCGTCGTCAAGGTTGCCAAGGCTCCGGTTTTGTTAATCAAAGATAAATCAATCCGTGCCGTATATTTTTGTTCATGGAGCCGGCTGGGCCAAAAAACGTCCAAAAGGCGCATGGGATTATCTTTAAACATGCCTAAATTTTCGCAATCCGCCGTATGAACGGTGACACCCCTGCCTGTCACCACAACGCCTACAATATGGTCACCTGGAATGGGGTGGCAACATCCTGCATAATGGATCGCCATGCCCGGGATGAGCCCTTCAATGGAAATGCTGCTATGATCCGCTTTCTTGACCCGAACGTGGGTCGAAGATGATTTAACCAGATGGGTCGTCTGGGGCTCAACTTCAAGCAACTTTTCGATCTTGTTGATCGGATGCTCGTGGGGGGAAAAAACATGCATGAGCTCATTAAGGGTCAGCTGTCCTTCCCCGATAAGGGCATATAAGTCTTCTGGGCTTTCACATCCAAAAATAGAGAGGTCGTGCAGCTGTTTTTCAGAAAATGGCAAATGTTTCTGCTTGAATGTCTTTTGCAGGATCGATTTCCCAAGCTGGACAAACTGTTCCCGTTGTTGAAGGCGGACATAACGCCTGATCCCAGAGCGCGCCTTCCCTGTGATCACAAAATGCTCCCAAGTTGGCGAAGGTGTTTGGGATTTTGATGTCAAAATTTCAACTTGGTCTCCATTCTCAAGGGGTGCGCGCAATGGCACTAACCTGCCGTTTACCTTCGCCCCCACACACGTGTTCCCAATCTCTGAATGCACAGCATAGGCAAAATCAATAGACGTAGCGCCCCGGGGAAGGGAGATTAAATCTCCCTTAGGGCTGAAACAAAAAACTTGATCCTGAAACATCTCTAATTTAGTGTGTTCTAGAAATTCTTCAGGATTTGAAGCGTTTTCCAAGATATCTAAAAGACCACGAATCCAGCGATAGCTCTGACCTTCCAGCTCACCTCCCCTCTTGCCATTAACCTGTTTATATTTCCAATGGGCTGCCACTCCTAATTCACAAACATCATGCATTTCTTGGGTTCGAATCTGCACCTCAATTCGTCTTTGGAGGGGCCCCAGAATAGACGTATGTAAAGATTGATAACTATTTTGCTTTGGGGTGCTGATGTAATCTTTGAAACGACCAGGTACCACAGAATAGGTGCTATGGAGGATACCTAATGCTTGATAGCATTGAGAAATCGTGTCGACGACAACCCGAAACGCCATGATATCAGAAAGCTGCTCGAAGGGCATATTTTTGCGCTGCATCTTACACCAGATGGAAAAAGGCGTTTTTTCCCTCCCTGAAACCAGCACCTTCAAGCCGTGTTCCGAAAGGATTTGCTGAATTTCTTCTAAAATCGGCTCCAGAGGCGCCAGCTCAGAGCTACGCAAAAATTTGAGACGAGAAAGGATAGACTCCCTTGCTTCCGGATTCAACTCCGAAAAACACAAATCTTCTAATTTATCTTTGATTTCTCGAAGGCCAATTCGCTCCGCCAAGGGAACATAAATGTCCATCGTTTCTTTCGCAATACGCCTGCGCTTTTCTGCTGAAGGGATATGGCATAGGGTTTCCATATTATGGAGGCGGTCCGCAAGTTTAATCAACAAAACCCGAATGTCTGCAGACATGGCGATGAGAAGTTTTCGAAATTTTTCGGCTTGTTTCGCCTGATCTGAAAGCGTCTCTAGATGGGATAGTTTAGTGACACCATCCACCAAAAACGCAACTTCTTTTCCGAAAAGCGATTCAATTTCCTCTAAGGTAGCCAACGTATCTTCAACAGTATCATGCAAGAGAGCCGTGGCGATGGTTGCTGTATCCAGCTTAAGTCGTGCTAAAATGCCTGCCACTTCCAGGGGATGGGTAAAATAAGGATCACCCGAGGCTCGTTGTTGTTGACCATGGGCCTTCATGGAAAAAACATAAGCACGGTTGATGAGATCTTCGTCTGCAGCAGGGTCATACTGCTTAATAAAAGAAACAAGCTCAAACTGTCGAATCAAAACAAAATCCTCAACCCATATGCGTTCACAACGTTTTATACTTTATTCTAGCATGCTTCTTTAAAAATCGTTACACGAATCAAAAGCTCGCAACGCCATTTTCGCCAACGGGTTATGTTTTATAGCCAACCCGAAGCATCACCCTGTGAGATGTCAGTTTTAAATTTAAGAAAGAACCGTTTAAATAAGAAAACCCTTTCTTTTCATAAAAATCGTAAGCATATCCAAAACCTAGTAACACTTTCGGCAAAAACTTGATGTCTGCCCCCACGCCCCATGACATCCCCTTGAAACGTGGGGATTTATCTGCCAATTGAAATTGGCTGCTTAGAAAACCTAGTTTTCCATAAAACAACGCGTAACCCAGAGTAAATCCAGAGCGTATCGCCACTTCTGCCATGTTTTTTTTACGAAAAGCTAAGCCACCTAGGTTCGCTCTCTCGTTGGAGAGCAAATAAATCACCTCTAGCCCCAAATAAAAACGTCCCCACTGTTTGCCATAGCCTGCAAAAGCACCCCCCTGGATGCCTTTGAGAACAGCATTGAGCTTTGGGGTCTGGTAGTGATGGCGTTGTCTCTCACGTGGTATCTGCAGCTTCCTATTCGAGGGCTTGAAGCGTTCAAGTAACGCTAACGATCTCGCGATTTCATCCCGATTGTTTTCTTTTAAGTGTTGGGTTTCCTCCAGCATCTGAGCTTGCTCTTGTTTGACTTGCTCTAGATGTGCAATTGAGCCCAATACCACTCGTTTCGCTTCCTCTTTTTTCTGCTGGATTGTGCTAGCAAACATTTGTGAGCAGATCGCAAGAAGAGGCAGAGGAGCATTCTTAACATGCGTTACAGCACCAGCACCCAAACAAAAACAAGGACAAAAAATTTTAAAAATCAATAAATTGAAATAAAAAATTAAAAATATAACGAACAGATACATAAAAATTCTTCTTTTTAATTTAAAAAGAAGAATCTCATTTTAAAAAGTCTTTAGGCAATATTTTTTTTCTGTAGCCGCAGACATATGATCCCAAGCCGCTTTCTTGATTTTATTCAAAATATCAGATAGCTTTTTGGCCAGCCTATAAAGTGAAGCCATTGCTGAGGATTTAAAAAAATTTTAATGGAACATAAGCGCGTTCTTTCGGGAATT
>JBOFRK010000035.1:0-5660 GCA_051650945.1 Alphaproteobacteria bacterium | reverse complement strand
AGGACACACGCTTAGTTGTTATCAAAAATCCTCCCCCAGCACAGGCCAAAACCCCCTCCCCTGAATCAACGCCAGATCTTTTGATTCAGATTTTGAAACAATTTCCAAAAATGGAAACCTGTGACATTCAAGATTTTTTGTTGGGCGATATGAAGCCGCTTTTTAATGATATCGCTTCCTATAAAGACCTACAAACTCTTCGAATTGCAGGTCAAACCCTAGATAAAGCAGAAATGGGAACCCTTTTCAAACTTCCTCTAAAATCGTTAGAATTTGCGAATTCGACCTTAAGCGCTGAAAACGCCTCACCTTTGCCAAAAACCCTTGAATGCTTTTCATACAAAGTGATCCCTTGGTTAGGAACCCAAACACCTTACGACCCCATGGATGCTGCATTTTTTGAGCAAGCTAACACTTTAAGAAAGATAAAATTCGACCACCTGGATGCCTGGAAGAAATTTTGGATAAAACCTACAAATTTAAAAAATTCTCCCATCGAAGAGATTTCTCTATATCAGCCTTCTGTTTGGCAACAGGGCGCGCCAATAAGCGACTTAACAAACATAGATGATCTTTTGCGTGCTTTGCGTAACCCAGAGTTAACCAGATCTCGAGTAAATGCTTCTAATCTTGGTTCTTTTCCTGTTGCGCTCAATCCAGAGATACTGTCTGAATATTTCCAACACCTCAAGATTTTTAGCTTTCATGAATACGGCCCAGACTCACAGACCTCATTTACTTATTCCAAAAGAGTTTCTTACGTCAAAGATAAAAACCTGTGGTCTTTTTCTAGATGGCCGGAAACAGATCCTGCCCAAAACACTTACTTAAAACAATGGGAAAACAAGCTGGAAGAAATTAAAAAAAGCTTTCCAGAGGCAAAATTTCATTTCTCAGATATGGGCCCAACTATCATGGCAGAATTTCAAGAGATGCAGCAACAAGATGATTGGAAAGATAAGATAAGCTTTAGCAGCCAAAGCTCTGATGAAGCTGAAGAAACCTATACTGATAGCGAGAACTCTAGCGAAGGGCTTTAAATCGCTCTTTGAGCATCTCAGGAAAGAAAAAATCCGGCGCCATAAAGAACTTATCTGCTATAACCTCAAAAAAAAATCCATTGATGGAATCAGAGATAGTGGAAAAGGCGCCGGATATTCTCCAACGCATCAAACAATGCTTGAGGGACAGCGTCAGTATCTCACCAGCCAAAGCTTCTGTTTTTTAATTTTTTTAAGAAAAAAGAGATACTTAGAGGCGCTTAATTGAATTTATATCTCTTTTTTTTATAATTTATATCTCTTTTTTCTAAAAAATTTCTTTATCTTTTTGAAAAACACCAAGAAGGAGTTTCTTTTTCATGAAAAAAATATTGCTACAATTTTTAGCACTTTCTCTCTTCCCTTCTTTTGCTTCAGCGAACCGTGAGACGCTGCCTTCGATCATTACTCCCGAAACCTTTAAAAACGCCACAGCAACTTTAACGAGACTTGCTGATGGATACTGGAACATAATTGAAGATGAACAACCTGAAGACGTGCGCTTGGTTGTTATAAGAAATCCTCCTCAAGAACAAGGCGAGCCTCTCTCCCCTGAGCCAATACCAGATCACTTACTTCAGATTTTGAAAAATTTTCCAAAAATGGAGGCCTGTGACATTCAACATTTCTTGTTTCGCGATATGACACCGCTTTTCGAGGCTCTTGCTTCCTATGAAAATCTCGAAACCCTTCGAATTGCCTTACAAATCCTTGACAAGTCAGAAATGGAAACCCTTTTCAAACTTCCTTTAAAGTCGTTAGAATTTTCGAATTCAACCTTAAGCGCTGGAAATGCTGCGCCTTTGCCAGAAACCCTTGAGATTTTTTCGTATCAAGTGACGCCTTGCCTAGGAACTCAAACGACTGACGGCCCCATGGATACCACATTTTTTAAACAAGCTAACAATTTAAGAAAGGTAGAGTTTAACTATCCAGATGCCTGGAGAAAATTTTGGGAAAAGCCTGCAAATCTTATAAGAGCTCCTATCAAAGAAATTTATCTGAGTCAACCCTCTGTTTGGCAACAACGTATACCAGCTGGTATCTTGGAAAATACCTCTCGTCTTGGTTCTTTTCCTGCTTCTTTTAAACCCAGTATATTTTATGAAAGTCCTCAAAACCTTTTCAGCCACTGCCTATCCTCTCAATATTTTGAACAGCTAGAGATTTTTAGCTTCCATGAATACGGCTCAAGCTCCCTGAAAGGTCTTGCTTATGCCAAAAGCAAAAATCAGTGGTCTTTTTTTGGATGGCCTGATTCGCCTGAAGGTGAAAGCGCTTACCTAGAACAATGGGAGAGTAAGTTAGAAAAAATTCAAGGAATCTTTCCTGGAGCACAATTTCATTTTTCAGGTATGGGCCCAATTATCATGGCAAAATTTCAAGAGATGCAGCAACGAGATGGTTGGGAAGACGAGATCACATTTAATAGTGAGAGCTCTGCTGAAGCTGACGAAACCTACATTGACAGCGAGAACTCTAGCGAAGGGGTTTAAATCGGTCTTTGAGCATCAAAATCCGGCAACGTAGGGATTTATCTGCTATAACCTCAGAAAAAATCCATTGATGGAGAGAGAGTAGTGGAAAAAGCGCCAGACACTGTCCAACATATCAGACAATGCTTGAGGAACAGTGTCAGCATTTCACCAGCCAAAGCCGCTGTTTTTTTTAAAACGGCCCCAGGGCAATATGCCGAACATGATCAATTTATAGGCGTCACGGTCCCCACTTTACGCAAAATCGCTAAGCTTTTCAAAGGGACAAGCTTAGCTGTTTTAAAGGAGCTGCTTCTCTCCAAGATTAATGAAGAAAGGCTTTTGGCCCTATTCATCTTGATTAACCAATACCAAAAAGCAGATTCCCTTTCACAGCAAAAGCTCTGCCAATTTTATGTAGACAATCTTACTTGCGTTAATAACTGGAACCTCGTGGATGCTTCCGCCCATCTCATTTTAGGAGCCCACCTATGGGACAAAGACCGTTCCATCCTAAGGGAGCTCGCCAAATCTGATCATTTGTGGAAACGCCGAGTTTCCATTGTATCCACCTGGTGGTTTATCCGCAAAGGTGAACTAGATCCAACGTTTCAGATTGCCCGCCTTTTGCTTCAGGACAATCACGACCTCATCCACAAAGCGACAGGGTGGATGCTTCGAGAAGCTGGCAAACAACGGGAAGACGCGCTGCTAGATTTCCTGAAAGAACACGCCCACGAGATGCCAAGAACGATGCTACGCTATGCCATAGAAAGGCTTCCACAAACCCAAAGAAGCCATTTTTTGCAAGCACGCCGTACATAGAATGATTTTTTATTGATCTCAACATTCAGGAGAGGAGCTGAGGGGTGCCAGCCGGGAAATTTTACCGGCTGGCTTGGTTAGACCCTTTATTGAGCTGAGGCCATCCGCTTCACTTCATCCTCAATTTGCGCCTTGGTAATAGACCGAAAAGAGGCGTTACGTTTTAGATTTTGATAGGCCTGAAATTGCGTAGAGGTTGGTTGAGACTTAAGGATATCGCTCACCTCCTCATACGTAAACAAGTCTGATACATTTTTAAAGTCAATACCAGCTTCCCGAGCGCCAAGAACGCGTTGGAAATAAATCTTATTTGGCGCAACAGGAGCCTTTTCAAGCAAAGTATTTAATTGGCGAGCTGCTTCGAAATTCGTCTTCGTGACAGACTCTTCTTTGCTGAGCCAACCTTGAAGCTCTCCATACAAAAACAATTCCGATACATTTTTCAAGTCAATGCCAGCTTCCCGCGCGCCAAGAGCACGTTGGAAATACATCTTATTTGGCGCAACAGGAGCCTTTTCAAGCAAAGTATTTAATTGGCGAGCTGCTTCAAAATTCGTCTTCGTAACAGACTCTCCTTTGCTGAGCCAACCTTGAAGATCTCCATACAAAAACAATTCCGATACATTTTTCAAGTCAATGCCAGCTTCCCGAGCGCCAAGAACGCGTTGGAAATACATCTTGTCCGGCGAAACAGTAGATTTTTCAAGCAAATTTTGCAGTTGTTGATAGGCATCCGCGTGATCTACGGTTAAATCTCCAAAAGGAGCAAGGCTCCTGATTTGCCTGTATGAAGGATGGTCTTGCTTCAAGGGAGTTGGTGCAGCAGGGGCCGCTTTCCGAACTTCTTTTTGACTTTCCTCGCCCATCATCGCTTGGGCGCTGGAGATCCCAACAGCGGCAACAGACCCTAAAAAGGCAAGACTTAAACTGAATTTGGAAAGCAACATGAGCAAAACTCCATAAAAAATGAACCATAACAATCTAGAAAATATTGCCAAAAAAAGATCTGGTTGTCAAATAGTTCTTTTTAGTCTTATATTTGTCTTAATGTCTATTTCATTTTTAAGGAGCTTAAGAGGCAAAAATTATGGAATCATGTCTTGTAAAAAATACTTTATAGGGTTGTTATTCCCGCGGAAGAAGTAATCCAGACAACAGAAAACCCCGGCACTTCTATTGAAGCGCCATGCTTACAGGTTTTCCCTAGATCCCCGCTTCTGGGGAAATGACAAAGGGAAGCGGGAATGAACAAGGGGGGAAATAGCTAAGCAGCCAGCGCCGCTTTGGCTTTTTCAACAACACAAGCAAAAGATTCAGGGCTATTAACCGCCAAATCCGCCAGCACCTTTCGGTCCAACGCAATCTGCGCTGTGTGCAATCCATGGATAAATGTAGCATAGGTCAACCCATGCAAACGGGCAGCAGCATTGATACGCTGAATCCACAATCCACGAAAGTCACGCTTACGGTTGCGACGATCGCGATACGCATACTGCAACGCTTTTTCCACACGTTGCAAGGCAATTCGATAGCAATTTTTAGAACGCCCACGATAGCCAGAGGCCATCTCAATAACTTTTTTGTGACGAGCGCGCGTGGTCGTCCCTCTTTTAACACGAGTCATACCTAATCTCCTTTACAAACCATAGGGGATAAACTGCTTGATGATCTTAGCATCACAAGCAGCCATAATGGTGGTTCCGCGGGCTGTTCGCCGCATTTCTGGAGATCTTTTTCGCATGCCGTGTCGTTTGAAAGCTTGGGCCATGATAACTTTACCCGTGCCAGTCAAGCGAAAACGCTTTTTCACGCTACTCTTCGTTTTTAATTTGGGCATTTTTAACTTCCTCTATAAAAAAAATTTAAATTATCTTCTACATACACACAGGGCATGCCCATTTTACGCGCCACAGCATGTTCACCTTCACGCCAACTAAACGGCGCCAGGAGTTCCACTTATATCAAAGATTACTTCCAAAAACAACTGCTATTGTTCTCTCAAAGCTCAAAAAAAAGGGGAAGGCAAACCTTCCCCTCAAATAAATTCTAAAAAAAAATATTTATTTCAATTTAGTTGCCTGGCTTTGGAGCTGCGTCACCGCCAGCAGGGGCCGGTGTCATTTCAGCAGGAGCAGGAGCTGGGGTTGGCGTCACTTCTTCTGGTTTTTGTGGCTCTTGCTGTGCTGGCGCCATAGCAGCGGGAGCGGGAGCTGGAGATGCTGGCATCACATCTGCTTTTTTATCCTGGGAGTGCATGTTTTGCTCAGCAGGCGCGGCTTGCTGATGCTCCCCTTCTTTTTTCTTCTCACACGCAGACAAC
>JBOFRK010000034.1:0-1310 GCA_051650945.1 Alphaproteobacteria bacterium | reverse complement strand
TGCTTTTTTCCCAACGCTTCTTGTAAAATCTCGGCGGCCTTATGAAAAGTTGATCGTTTGAGCCCACTTAAACGACGAAACAAATCATCTGGTAAATCTTTTACACTCTTATACTTCATGATTACTTCTCAAAAAATATAACGCTAAGACAAATCTGTGTAAAAGAACAAATTTTAATAAAATCCTAGTTTCGAAAGAGGTCTAATATAATACGTTCCCGTTTGTTTCCCTTTGCAACAATTCAGGAGGACAACCAGAGGAATCACCGCAGTTTGCATCAGCTCAAGAAACCGATTGTAACTGACAAGCTTTGGAAAAGCTTGTCTCAGAGAGCTTTGAACACAATCCAGATAAAAGTCTTTGAAGGTCCGATAATGGCTTAAGTGGAATAAAACAAGAATCGTCATGACTTCAGAAAGGGTCATGGTGGAGGCACGTTTTCTTTTTTTGTCCGGGGTTGAAAGGGATCTTTTATCCGCGAATTGTTGAAAATGCTTGCAAAAATCATCCATTAAGCAGAATATCTCCACCAGGGGAACCATTAGTCTTTCCTTTTTTGTCGAAAAATCTAGGAAAAATCTAATGGTTCTTCAACTTTTTTCAAGCCCCAACAATCAATTTTTTAAATCTTATGTCGAGCTGGGGTTAGATTAGAACTATCTAAAATTTTCAGGGTAGGCCATTGCAAAATTCGTTTTGACAAACGCGAGCCGGAATGTAAGACTTGTGAGGAAGTAATAAGAGACCCTTGCGATACAAAAAAG
Source organism: Alphaproteobacteria bacterium (assembly GCA_051650945.1). Classification (GTDB taxonomy): domain Bacteria; phylum Pseudomonadota; class Alphaproteobacteria; order Holosporales; family JBOFFI01; genus JBOFFI01. Next base: position 546 of record JBOFRK010000034.1, on the reverse strand, counting down.
TGAAAAAGGGGTACGAAGTTCGGGAAAGGTTTTTTTATGGGTTCGGAGTATTTTCCGAGAGTTTTGCAGGTTATTCCTTCTTTTCAAGCGTCTGGAGGGGTGGAGCGTGGCACGCTTGACATTTCCCAAGCGCTTTTGGAAAGAACAAGAGAAGCTTTTATTTTATCCTCGGGGGGAGACTTAGTCAACGTATTCGAAGCAAAAGGTGGTGTGCACATTGAGCTTCCCGTTCAAAAGAAAAATCCCCTTAAGATGATACAGAATATTGGGAAAATTCAACGGGTTTTATATGATTTTAAAGTTAATATCGTCCATGCTCGCTCGAGAACGCCAGCCTGGAGCGCTTATGTTGCAGCTCGCGCCCTTGATATTCCTTTTATAACTACCTACCATGCGCCTTATTCAGCCTCTTCTGCCTTGAAGCGCTATTACAATTCTATCATGGCGCGAGGGGATGCGGTTATCGCCATTTCTTCTTTTGTGAAAGAACATATCTATAAAGAATATCAGCACCTAGATTGGTTTGATGGGTCTAAAATAGATCGG